>JAFQKQ010000087.1 GCA_017396845.1 Clostridia bacterium | reverse complement strand
GACGACGATGACGATTACGACGAAGACGAAGACGATTGGGACGAAGACGACGAAGACGACGATTATGATGACGAGCCCAAGCGCCGTGTAAAGAGATTCGCCAGAAAATCCAAAGACGACGATGATGATGACGATGATTACGACGACGACGAGGACGATGACGATTACGACGAAGACGAAGACGACGATTACGACGATTACGACGATTACGATGACGAGCCCAAGCGCCGCGTAAAGAAATTCCGTAAGAATTCCGACGACGATGATTACGATGATGACGACGACGCGGACGATTACGACGATTACGATTATGACGACGAAGACGACGATGATGACGACGATGAGCCGGGATTCTTCCACAATATGCTTACGTTCATCAAAGGGCTTCTGCTCGCGGTACTCATTCTGTCGCTCGTGATTTTCTCGATGCGCGTGCTGGATGAGAAAAAGGTAATCTCCGTAAACTGGTTCCGCGATCATATGGGTTCGGTCGGAACGACGCTCTTCGGCGAAAGAAACTGGGATGAATAAAAAATCGGGGACTTTGCAATTGCTGCAAAGTCCCCGGTGCTTTTTTATCCGTGTTCTGCGTTTAAAAGCTTATTCGGCGGAAAACGCGTATACGGTTGTGGAGGAGAAGGGCTTTCCGGGCTCTACGATCGCCACATCAAAGCCGAACTCGCCCTCGCGGTGAATGGAATCGGGCGCAGCCTGCGTTTCCAGGCAAAGGCCGTGGCGGGGTTTATAGTAGCGCTTTTCGAGGCTGTTGAAGCGGTTCAGGTGGTTTCCGGCGTAGAACTGTACGGAAGGCATATCGGTATATACCTTCATAATTCTTCCGGTCCGCTGATCCGTTACGCGTGCCGCCAGGCGAAGGCCGGTTTCGGGATCGATTTCGCCGGAGAGGACAAAGTTATGATCGTAACCGGAGCCGATCTTCATCTGCTCGTTGGTTTCCTCGTTTGCGTGGCCGTCTGCGATCTTCACGGGCTTTCTGAGATCAAAGGGCGTGTTTTCGACGGATGCCGTGCCGGTCGGAATGCATTTTTCGTCGACAGTCGTATAGTGGTCCGCAAAAATTTCGATCTTCTGGCGTTCAATCGAGGGTATGCGCTTTGCAGAAAGCCCGGCGATGTTGAAATAGGTGTGGTTGGTAGGACTTACGAATGTCGGCGTGTCGGAAGAAATCTGGTAATTGATTTTGAGCTCGTTTGCGTTATTGAAGGTGTAGGTGACGCAGGCGGTGATATTTCCGGGGAAGAGCGTTTCCGCCTCTTTGAATTCGCTCGTCAGGATCAGCTTCGCTTCGTTTTCGTCGGCTTCCGCAACTGCGTCCCAGCCGTGAGTATGGAAGCCGAAGGCGCCGGAGTGGAGAAGCGTCGTTCCGTTTTCATTGGCTTCAAAGGCGTAATCCTTTCCGTTAAAGGTAAACGCCGCGCCGTTTATGCGGTTTCCCACGGGGCCGATCAGCGCGCCCAGATAACCGGGATTGTTTGCATAATCGCGCACGGACGGGAAGCCCAGCACTACGTTGTCAAGCTTTCCCTTTTTATCGGGAACATTCAGAGCGACGATTGCGCCGGAATAGTCGGTGATCTGAACGAACGCGCCCGACGCATTTTCAAGGGTGTACTTCTGATAGAGGTTGCTTTTGATTTTTCCGAAAGGCTCCACGCGAATCTTCATTGAAATCCCCTCCGCATAACTGCATATTGGTATAAAACTATTATACGCGCTATTTATAAGGAAAGCAAGCGTATGATTGAAGGAATTCACCGTTCAATTATGCTTGACAGAGTGCATAAATACTGATATTATACATGTGGATATGCGTATCCGGGAGTGAATAAATATGGGAAACGGCAGATTTGGGCCAATCAGGCAGAGAGAAAATCAAAAAAAACGGTATAAAATGGACTATAACCGCTTTATCACGTTTATTATGGTGGTCGTGATAGCGGTGATCGGCATTTTATTATTCAAAGATTATAAGGCGAAAGAAAAAGAGGCGGATTTTACGATTCTGGATGCGAATACGCCGATACCGGGCTATTCGTACTTGTCGGAGAAGGCGCCCGAGAGTACGCTTTCGCCGGATGAAATACGCCCGCTTCCGGAGGGCGAGGGGCTTCTGCCCGTATTCAGCCGCGCTAATACAAACGATATGAAAATCGCCATCACGATCGACGGGCTGATGGATGCTGACAATATCTATACGCTGATGGGGCTTTGCGCTACCTACGGCGCGAAGGTGACGTTTTTTCCGACCGGGGATGAGCTTGCAAACGACAAAAGCGTGTGGCCGATGGCGATACTGAGCGGACACGAGATTGAAAATCACACATATTCCGATATCGGTCTTTCCCGCCTTCCGGAAGACGATATCAGGCTGGAAATCGAAACGCATACGGAACTTCTCAGATCCATCATCGGAGCGGATTACCAACCGCATTTCCTGAGAACGAGCGACATGGGCGACGATCTGAACGCCGATGTGCACCGGGTGCTGAACGAGCTTGGCTATATGGGCGTTGCCCGATGGAGCACCCATACGCCTTCCGGCATCGACAAAGTGTCGCCGGGTATGGTAATCGCCTACACTTTAAACGATAAGGGACTGAGCGCTCTTTCTGCCGCGATTCCCGTGCTCGTTGAAAACGGATACGAATTGGTTACTCTAAACGATCTGTTTCAGTATCCCGGCTCTTTTCCGGAGACCGATTTGATGGGCTGAACCGTAAAAATGCCGTTTTCAGACCGATTTTAAGGGCGTTTATACGCCAAATACGCACAAAACTTGACAGAGTAATAGAATAGTCGTATAATTGGAATGATTAAATATCGGAGGAATTTTCATGTATAGCTACCGCACAAAGGGTACCTGCTCATCGCAGATTCTGATTGAAACCGATGGAGATACCGTTGTCTCCGTAGAGTTTGTCGGAGGCTGCAGGGGAAATACGCAGGGCGTTGCACAGCTCGCTCGGGGCCGCAAAATTGACGACCTGATCGAACTCCTTTCCGGAATCCAGTGCCGCGGCAA
Source organism: Clostridia bacterium (assembly GCA_017396845.1). Classification (GTDB taxonomy): domain Bacteria; phylum Bacillota; class Clostridia; order Christensenellales; family Aristaeellaceae; genus SFHK01. Next base: position 60,385 of record JAFQKQ010000087.1, on the reverse strand, counting down.
TACTTCCTGCCCGGATCAGCTGGCGCGTGCGCTTACCGAGATTCGCGAAAGCGCGAATGCGTAATGAAGGGCTTTACGCTCAGGCCCGACGAAGGGTCGCGCAAGCCGGACTATTTTGAACGCAGCAAGCGGCAAAGAGGCGGAAGCGCCCGGTCGTATTCCGAGAAGGTGTCTTCGCCCGCGCATGGGAACGCAGAGAGAAACCGGCTGATTATTCTCGCGGTTATTACCGTGCTTCTGCCCCCGGTGGGAATCATCTGCCTGTGGCGCGGAGGGTTCTTCCAGTTTCCTATTCGCGTTGCAGCTACGTTTGCCGCATTTCTTTTGATGGTATTGTATTTCAGTTGGATGATACCGGCGAAAACGCCGGATGCCTATCAGCCGCAGCTTCAGAAGCCGACCGCCGTAACGGAGTATTCGACGGGTTCCGGCGAAGGCGGCGTCTGATACATTACCCAATAAGCATCGGCTTAAACGCTCACTTTGAATGAGGAGGAACGAAAATGTTCTGCTCCAATTGTGGCAAGACGCTGAAAGGCGACGCCGCGACATGTCCTCACTGCAAGGCCGCTGTCGGAGACAGCCGCTTTGACGGACATACCTATACCGGTGCGCAGATTCGCACCAGACCCGGCGAGGCCGTGCGCCTTCCGGGCAATCATACCAAAACCACATTCATGGGAACGGATCCGTCCATGGATGTGGACGTTGATGCGCGCACGACCTACCGTGCGACTGCCGGCGCCAAGGTGCCCGAGTATTCTGTCAAGCAGGAGGAGCGCGAGCCTCTGTATGACAGCCTGAAGAGCGAGGAAGAGCCCGAAATGCTCATGTTCGGCGAAGGGGATACCGCGCAGGATGAACCTGCACAGGAGAATCCGATACCTGAGGAAGCTCAGGAAGCGGAAGAGGAAGAGCGGCCGAAATCCCGCCGCAGAAGGCGCGAGGAAGTGTACGAGGAGTACATCGAGGACGACGGCGAGGAAGAGCCGGAGGAAGAGATAAAGCCTCGGAAGAAAAAGCGTGCGGGCAAAAAGAAAAAGAGCGCTTCCGAAAATGAGAAATCTCAGGAAGAGATTGAAGAGGAAGCGGAGCTGAATGAACTTCGCGCGCGCGATATTCAGCTGGACGACCGCACCGGCATCAGCGAGGACGTCCGGAATTACATGAACCAGCTGCATGAAGAAGCGCTTCAGAAGCAGCAGAAGGCTGAGCAGAAAGCCGCGCAGAAGGCGCAGAGGCTTACAAAGCAGCAAAAAACATATGAGTCCGAGTATGCGGATGCGGCTCAAAAGCCCGAAAAGGCGGAGAAGAAGAGCTTCAGCCTGTCTTCGCTTCGCGCAAAAATGCGCAGGCAGGAAGAGGACTTTGATTCCATCATCCCCGATGACGCCGAAGAAGTCACCGATCAGGACGAATTTGATCTTGGCGATCTTCCGCCCGCTGAAGCAGAATACGGGACGGAGGAAGAGTACGGCGCGGTTGACGAGCCTCAGGAAGACAACGCTCAGTATGACGAGGAGTATTCCGAAGAGGAATATGCCGAGGACGGGTATGCTGAAGAAGAGTATTCAGAGGATGCGGAGTATGCCTCAAACGACTTTGATCCGAACGAGCTGGATTACGGCTTTGAAGATGAAGTGGATTATGAGCGCAGAAAGAAGATCAAGACCATTGTCAAGTATTCGCTTGCGGCTTTGGTCGTGATCGCCGTGCTCGTTTCCGTAATCGTTGGGCTTTCCTTTATCACGGAAAAGACGAAGACCGCGCCCATCGACGGCGTTACGCTTGAACTGTACGACGAGGGCATAGCGCTTATGAAGCAGCGCGTATCGACGGAATACCAGAGCGAGAAGCTTTCCAAGTACGATGGTACCGTAAGCAGCATGGTTCAGGTGACGGACAATATGTCCAAGGAGCTTGACAATCTGGCCCTGCTCCTTCCAGAGGCGCCGAGCATGAACGACAACCGCTTTATTGCGGCGCTCACTGCGATTCAGTCCAACATCAATAACTGTCTGACCAACGATATGCTCGCGCTCACCGATACCACGAAGTCCACCGAAGCGCGCGAAAGCGAGTCCGCCGAGAGATGGACAACCGTTAGAGAAATGGTGTCCGTGCTTGTCAGCGCTACGAATCCGGCGCAGCTGGATGCGATTGTAAACGGCGAAAAGATCGACGTGATTCAGCAGACGACGCCCGAACCGGTCGTCGCCACGACGCCGGCGGCATATACTACACTTGCTGTGGGATCCGACGGACAAGCGGTAGTGGAATTGCAGTCGAGACTCAGTGAGCTTGGTTATCTTACAAGCGAAGTAGACGGCGATTTCGGAAACAAGACCAAGACGGCGGTTCAGTTGTTCCAGAAGGCTGTCGGCCTTGAAACCAACGGTATTGCCGACGCCGAGACGCAGATCGCATTGTTTGCGGATAACGCACCGCATAAATAGCATAACAATCGGTATAAGCCGATTTATAGGCCGCTCCTGCCATTGGGAGCGGCTTTTTAGAACGAATTCGAGGGGGTGTGATGGATATGCTAAAAAAGCCCATTGCAGCGCTGATTTACGATTTTGACAAGACACTCAGCCCGAGGGATATGCAGGAATACAGCTTTCTGCCGGGCATCGGCATGGAGCCGCAGGACTTCTGGGGCGAGTGCCGGGACGTGCAGCTGGACAGCGGTATGGACAGCGTGCATGCGTACATGCTGATGATGAAAAGACGGAGCAAGGGAACGAAGCTGCTTACGAGGGAATCGCTGGCGGCGCTCGGACGCGAAGTCGAGTTTTTTCCGGGCGTTGAAACGTGGTTTGAAAGGGTAAACAGAATTGGCGAGGAAGCAGGTGTTTCGGTCGAGCATTACATCATTTCCTCCGGCCTTAAGGAGATCATCATGGGCTCCCGCATCGCCGGCGCGTTTAAGGAGGTGTTTGCGGCATCCTTTGTATACGGCGACGACGGTCTTGCCGAGTGGCCGGCGACCGCGGTTACGTATACTGAGAAGACGCAGCATCTTTTCAGAATCAATAAGGGGATTCTCGACATTACGAACGACAGGGACTTGAACGGCTTTACGCCTGATTACAAAAGGCGCGTGCCCTTTGCCAATATGATCTATGTGGGCGACGGACTTACGGATGTTCCATGCATGAAAATGACCAAACTGAAGGGCGGAACGTCGATTACGGTACATGCGGAGGGAAAATCGGAGCTGGCGGACAACATGATCCTTCAGGGTCGATGCGATTATGCATGCCTTGCGGATTATACGCAGGGCAGCGAGATTGAAAAGGTTGTCACGCGCCTGATACACAAAATCGCCGCCAATACGGAATGTCTCAGGCTTCATGAAATGCAGATTGAGCGGGCAACCGCCCGGGGCGGAACGCCGGAATGGCTTTTGCAGCTCAACCGGGACAACACGGATTTGGAATCATAAATACAAGTGAGGAAATCAATATGGGCGGAATCGCAGTTGCGGGTAACATGATTGTCGATAAAATCAAAATCGTTCGCGCATTTCCCGGTCGCCACGAGCTTACGCATATTCTTTCCACATCCGACAGCTTCGGCGGTGCGGCATGCAATACGGGCATGGATCTTGCGAGGCTGGATGAAACGCTGGATGTAAAGATCGTGGGTGTAATCGGGGACGATGCGGACGGGGACAGCGTGCTGAATTTCTTCCGTCAGCAGCCGAATATCGATATATCGCGCATCAGAAGGCGCGGAAAAAATGCGTTTACGGACGTGATCACCGAAGCGGAAAGCCGTGCGCGTACATTTTTGACGTTCCCGGGTTCCGGCGATGAATTCGATCTTGATGATGTGGATGCAGATCATCTGAACTGTGAAATCTTCCATATCGGCTATATACTGCTTATGCGCACGCTCGATTCGCCCGATCCCGTATACGGAACGAAGATGGCGCACCTTTTAAAGAGAATCAAAGACAAGGGCATACTGACCAGCGTAGACGTTGTAAGCGAAACCGGAAACCGCTATCAGGCGCTCGTGCCGCCGAGCCTTAAGTATACGGATTTCTTTATCGTAAACGAAATAGAGGCCGGAAAAACGGTGGGGCTCGAGCTGCGGGATGAGAAGGGCGCTATCAATGCGGAAAATGTGAAAGAAGCGCTTAAACGCCTTAAAGATATGGGCGTTTCCCGATGGGCGATGATCCATACGCCCGAAGGCGGCTGGGGTCTGGATGAAAACGGCGTTTTCCATGAAAGCGAGAGCATTTCTCTTCCCGAAGGCTATATTCAGGGAACCGTCGGCGCAGGCGACGCGTTTTGCGCGGGCGCACTGTACGCGGCGTACAAGGGAAAGGGGATGCAGGAAGCGATTCGCTGGGGAAATGTGGTTGCCGCATGCTCGCTGTCGATGCCCGGCGGAACCGAGGGCGTGGTTAATATGGAAGAGGCGCTTAAGCGGTTCGGTGCAAAATAACTCCGCAGTTATGCCTGTAAGCACACGCATACCCGGCCTCTTGCTTCGCCCCTATGGGAAAGGCGGCATGTGAAGGCGAAGAGGGATTGGAAAATCGGAGCAAAGCCGTTTCAGCCGCCTTCGCAGGCAGGCGCTGCTGCGATCACGATGATATGCAAAAGAAGGGTTTGTTAGTTTGAAAGCCCCTTGGCTCTTTTTCAAAAGGCGCGACGCGCCAAGAAAATGCGTAAGCGGCGCATTTTTCGCAGAGGATAGAGCGAAGCAGCCTGGAATGCCGGCGCGCGAGCGGCTGAGGAATTCGTACTTGTTAGATTTATATCTTGGCAAAGCAAAAGTGATTTGCCTTTCGGGGACGCTCGGGAACGGGCGTCCCTTTCATAACTTAGAAAACACATGCCGCCTTTCTTGACTGAAGGGCGGCATGCGTTTTGTAACTGACAAATATATCCGTCTGCGGTTTTGTTATTCCGTCTGTTTTCATTCAAACAGGAAATTAATCGCTTTCATCATCCGCTGATCCGGGTTTGCAAAGTGGTTTCCCGGGTTTAATTCAAAGTGCGCACTGATATTCCGTGACCGCATAAAATCATACGCCTTCATCGTCATTTCTTCGACGCTTTGCAGGCGTTTGTTTTTTGTCAGCGCCTCTTTGTCGCCCAAGGAAAGATAGACGCGGGGATTTTCCGCAAGCGGCGGGTGGGCGATGATATAATCCAGAAATCCGTCAAACCAGAGGGAGCCGGATACGGAGGCCGCCATTTGGAACAGCTCTGTTTTTGTAAGGGCATAGAGCGAGAAAAGTCCTGCCAGAGAATAGCCTGCGATTGCGCGAATTTTAGGAGAAATATGCATTTTGCGCTCTGCCTCGGGAAGGATTTGAGTGATCAGGCGGCTTAGAAACGCGTCCGCATTTCCCGAAAACGCTTCTCCGCCCCGAAAGCATGCGGGTGCGGGCCACGGCGATAAATCGCGGTTCCAGTCTTCGGCGGGGACTGTGACAATAGAGGCGAGGGAAGGATCAAAACCGCTCAGATAAGCGGTATTCTCGGTATTTCCCGCAATCACGACCAGCAGTCTGTCGGGATTTCCGGGAATGAAGCCGCATGGTGGCGTTTCGTTTATTTTCATAATGCCTTTTGCGCCTTTATACCGGGAACCTTGATCCACTTATCGGTTCTTAGGCGCATGCGCATGACGATCATGCGAAGCAGCCATTCAACCGTCTGACCGAGCCATACGCCGGCAACGCCGAGGCCGAGCGTAATGGTGAACAGGTACCCGAAGGCCAGTCTGCCGGCAAACAGCGCTAAAAGGGAGATAACGGAGGTAAACGTAGCGTCGCCGGCGGTTCTGGTGGCGGCGGGAATAATGTAGCCGTCGCACCACAGAATCGGCATGGGCAGCGCGCCGATGGCCAGGGCGATCATGATGGTGGCGCGCGCTTCCGGCGCGGGCGCGTACAGGTTCATGACGAGGGGCGTAACGGGCATGATGATAAGGATTGCAAACAGCATCACGAATCTGCCCAGCAGCACGAATTCACGCGTGTATTTTCTCGCAAGATCGATTCGCTTCGCGCCCACGCACTGCCCGCATACGGTGCCTGTGATTGCCGTGACCGCATAGGAGAAGGCGTAGTACAGATTGAACATGGAGCCGGCGATTCCGTGGGCGGCAAGCTCTGTTACGGTGAGCTGCGCGATATATCTTTGAACCAGCAGCATGCCGCCCTGAAAGAGCAGCTGCTCAAATGAGAAAGGAACGCCAAGCGCCATGGTTTCGCGGATGATGCTTTTATCAAAGCGGACAAAATGCTTAAGCTTCATATACATATGACCGTTTACTCTAAAAAGCCAAATGAGCGCGAACACCATGCCCACGCCGCGCGCTGCCAGATAGGAAAGCGCGGAGCCCAGCGCCGCCAGCTGAAGGATGTTGATAAAGATATAGGAGAAGATCAGATGAATTACGTTGATGACGATGGTCAGTATGAGGCTGCTCTTTGCATCGCCCAGGCTTCTGAAGGAGTTAAAGATAACGCAGAACACTGCGTAGGGAGGTAGCGACAGAGAATACGCCTCCATATAGCTTACAGCCTGTTCGATGACCAGCGGATCCGCCGCGCCGTACAGGGAGAGAATGAGCGGCTCGGAAAACACATATAAGCCGACGGTGATGACGATGGAGAAGAAGGCGATCAGCGTGCACGCCTGCCCGATGGCTGCCCGCACGCGATCCATATCGCCCGAACCCTTGGCGCGCGCAACCACAATCGATACGCCCATGCTGATGGCGGAAAACAGCGCATATGCCAGCGCGCCGATGACCAGCACCAGGTTGACCGCGGCAATGGCTTCCTGACCGGATGAGGATACCATGGCGGTGGACAGTATGCCGATGACGAATATAAACAACTGATCCAGAACCAAAGGCAAAAACATGCCGCGAAGCTGTTCATAATGGAATTGCTCTGAATCAAGACGCTTTTTTAGTTTTTCGTCAATCTTGAGCAGCAGACCCGGTACCTTCATGTGTGCTCGCTTCCTTTTTTACTGCCCGGAAATCAACGGGCGAATTGCCCTTTATTATACTCCGGTAACATGTTTTTTTCCAGTAGGCGCTGGCGTTGTTTATGCGTATTTCGGAAAATAAATGGTTATTTTATGGCGTGTAGCGGTATATGAGCAAATTTTGTATGCTGTATATACGCGCAGGCGGTATGCGCGGGAATCGCATTCATTGGAATGGAGGGTATTTTATGGATGGTGCAATCGCTGAGGCGCTTACCGATGTAAAGGAAGGCGCGGTGCAAAGTCAGACGGAGGATACGGGCGGGGAAATCAAGGATCAGGACAGAAGGGGAGACTTTGAAAAACTGATCCGCGGAGAATACAAAGCGGAGTTCGACGACCGCGTTCAGAGGATTATCGACAAGCGCTTTCGGGAGACGAGATCGCTTAAGGAGCAGGCGGCGAAGGTGAAGCCGCTGATCGATCATCTTCGGGAAAAGTACAACGAGAACGACGCGGAAAAGCTTTTGGAGAAGGTTGCCAAGGATGGTGCGGAAGCGGGCGGAAACGATGAAAACGAGCGTTTGCTTATGGAGAACAGGCAACTTTTAAAGGAAAAGCGCGCGAGGGATACGGTGGAAAGATGGCGTCGGGAGATGCGGGATATTCAGGATAGGAATCCCGCGTTCGATATGAAAAGCGAAATGAAAAATCCGCGCTTTTTTTCGCTCCTGCGCTCGGGCGTTTCCGTAAGGGATGCGTATGATGTGATTCACAAAGATGAAATGCTGAAAAACGCCGTAAAATATGCGGCGGAAAAGACTATGGAGCGTACGCTCAACGATATCCGCGCACGGGGAATGCGCCCGGAGGAAAATGGGGTCGGCGGAAAAAATGCCGGGCTGATTGCGCCGACGAGCGTCAGCAGCATGACGAAAAAGGAGCGCGAGGAGATTGAAAGGCGCTGCGCAAGGGGCGAGAAGGTGTATTTTCATTGAGAAAGGATGAGTAAAATATGGAGAAAATTCGGCTGCAGCTGTTTGCAGTGAATACCACTCAGAGCGCGCAGGCAGGCAACGATCTTTCTGCGGAGATGAAAACGTATTATGAGAAAAGGCTGATCGATATTGCGGAGCCCAAGCTGGTTCACGATCAGTTCGGCGACAAATATCCGATCCCTGCGGGCGGCGGAAAAACCATTGAATTCAGAAAGTATGACAGCCTTGAAAAGGCGGTTTCGCCCATCACGGAGGGCGTAACGCCCGAGGGTAACAGCCTGAATGTTTCCGCCGTTACCGAAACCGTGATGCAGTACGGCGATTGGGTGCAGCTGAGCGATATGCTGGAAATGTCGGCGGTTGACAATAACGTGCTTCAGGCGACCCGCCTTCTCGGCGCACAGGCGGGACGAACGCTGGATTCCATCACCAGAGACGTGCTTGCGGGCGGCACGAACGTAATCTATGCGCCGTCTGTCGCGGATGGAGAAGCGACGCCCGTCACGTCGCGCCTTGATATCGACGGCACTTGCAAACTGACTGCGGATCTCATATTCCGTGCCGCTGCGCAGCTTAAGGGTATGAACGCCGATCCGATCGACGACAAGTATGTGGCGATTGTTCATCCGTATGTAGCGTATGACCTTATGCGCAGCGAAGAATGGATCGACGCGCACAAGTATGCGACGCCTGAAAACATTTATGCCGGAGAAATCGGAAAGCTTGCGGGCATACGGTTTGTCGAGAGCAGCGAAGCGAAGATTTTCAGAGGCGAGGATCTGTCCTCCGCTTCAAGAACGCTGAGCGTTTCCGATTATTCCGCAAGCGCCTCCGGAAGCGCCAATGCGGGAGAAGCCAGCGCCTTTGCGCTCACCGTTACCCAGCCGCTTGACGTGACGCACGCCAATAAAATGATCGGTCAGACAATGCTTCTCAAAAATGCTTCGGGTCAGTATGCAAAGATTACCGTAAAGGGTGTAAATACGGCAAACAGGCAGCTGTTCCTGAACGCGGCGGTTTCCGCGTTCACGCCTGCCGACGGAGATACCGTATACCCCGGCGTCGGCGGAAAAGATGGCGTTTCCGTATATGCAACCATCGTTCTGGGCGCGCATGCGTATGCGGTTACGGAACTGGAAGGCGGCGGACTTACGCATATCGTGAAGCAGCTGGGTTACGGCGACGATCCGCTCAATCAGCGCTCCAGCGTCGGTTGGAAGGCGACCAGATGCGCAAGCCGGCTGGTGGAGCAGTACATGGTTCGAATCGAAAGCGCTTCAAGCTATGCGCTCAACGCGCCTGCCAACTGAAGGGGGACGATGAAAAATGAATGAAGGCAAAAAGACCGTTCGAATCAAGCTTTTTAAGGACAATCACAACTATACGGGCGATATGTTCGTAAGTGTAAACGGAGAAAACTACCTGATCAAGCGCGGCGTGTATGTGGATGTTCCGGAATATATTGCGGAAGTAATCGAAAGCAGTCAGCGCGAGGATGAAAACGCCGTGACCCGCATGGAAAAAGCGGAAAAAACTTATCTGGAAAAATCCAGGAACATGTAATCGGCATGCGGCCGTGGCCCGGGCGGCCATGGCCGCTTTTTGAAAGGAGCAGGCGTATGACGGCAATCGAGGCGATTGAAAGGGCGGACGGGCTGAGGCCTAATGCGTATAACGACGATATAAAGGATGAATGGCTTAAGGAGCTGGACGGACGCATAGAACGGGAAATCCTGTGCATAAGAGAGGGATTTGTGAAGGAAGCGGAAAGCACAGGCCTTCACCGGACGCTTTTTGCAGAAGAACCCTACAGCGAAATGTATGTGTACTATCTCATGATGAAGGCGGATTTTATGAACGGCGAAACGGAGCGGTTCAATAATGATGCGATCATGTTCAATACCGCGTGGCTGAACTACGCCAATCATATCAACCGGACGCGGCTTGTAAACACAAATACCGGAATTCGGATTGCGTAAGGGGAGAGGGGTATGCAGCCGAGAATTAAAAATATCAAAACGCGGAGGAAAGCCGTAAAGGCGTTTAAGGGCATATGCCTTCGGGAAAGCATACCGGACGGTTACTTTGCCGAGGCGGAGAACCTGTCCGCGAGGGGATATCCCGCCATCTGCCAGAGAAAGGTGAGGGGCGTATTTGAAAACTGCGCCGGTGTCGGCGCGATGTACTCTCACGGCGAAATGGTCTGGACGATGGGCAGCAGCTTGTATTACGGATCTGAATATATCGGGAGCGTAATGCCCGGCGGCAAGCAGTTTGCATCTCTTGGCGCGTATGTCGTGATATATCCGGATAAAAAGATACTGAATACGCAGACACTTGAACTTACGCCTATTGAAAACAGTGTGACGGTTTCGGGCGTTTACGCCAGCATATCCAATGCCGACGGAAGCGAAGCGCCTTCGAGCAACTATGTCAAAATCGCATCAAGCGGTATCGGACGCGGATTTTCGGTCGGCGATGCGGTAGAAATTTCGGGTTTTTCCGATGAAATGTTAAACGGATCGTTTCTCCTTCAGACCGTTAGCGACGATTTTATCGTAATTATCGCCGTTATAGACGAAGGGGCTTCGGAAGAAGGCGAAATAACGGTAAAAAGGTCTGCGCCGGACTTGGATTTTCTTACGTCTTCAATGAACCGCGTTTGGGGCGTCTCCAATCAGACGCACGAGATACGCGCATGCAAGCTTGGAGACGCGAAGAACTGGAATGTGTTTCAGGGGATTTCCACGGATTCCTATGCTGCCTCCGTGCCGTCTGCGGGCGTGTTTACCGGCTGCGCCGAGCTTCAGGGACGCGCGGTATTTTTTAAGGAAGAGGAAATTATCAAGCTCTTCGGCGATAAACCATCCAATTTTGAGCTGGTGTCTTCGCGCATGCCGGGTGTGGAGGCGGGCGCGGAAAATTCGATTGCATATATGGAATCGATGCTTTTTTACAAGGGTCAGCTGGGCGTATACCGCTATGACGGTTCGATACCCGTGATCATATCAGACGCGCTTGGCTGGGGGCATTATCGGGGCGGAAGCGCCGGCGCTGTGGATGGACGATATTATATTTCGATGACGGACCAGTATACTGGGAAGTATGTTTTGTTTGTATACGATGTAAACACAGGCGCATGGTATACGGAAAACGGGCTTGCCATGCGGTGTTTTACCCGCGCGGGGAAGGAGCTGTATATGATCTGCGCCGACGGAAATGCGTACAGCGTAAACGGCGGCGGACCATGGTATGATCCTGAGAAGCTTTCGTTCATGAGCCCGTACCTTGTGGAGGCATATGTGAAATGGCATGCGGTTACAGGGCTGATTGCGCTCACAGCGCCTGACAGGCAGTATGTTTCGCGCATTCATATACGGTTTTCTTTGAAAAGCATGGGGAGGCTTACGGTGGCCTTGAAATATGCGGGCGAAGACGAGTTTATCAATTGCGCGTATTTCGATACGCCCTCTTCGGAAAAAACCTTCTCCATTCCCGTTCAGGCGCGAAGAGCGGACAGCGTATTTTTGAAAATAGAAGGACGCGGCGAATGCACGATCACGGGGATCGATCAAACTTATGAAACGGGGAGCGACGGCCTATGGGATTTATAATGACTTCTCCTTCCGTTGATTCGAATGATCTCGGCAAGTCCGTTCAGGAGGTTCGTTCATGGCTGTATCAGCTGAATGAAAACCTTCGGTACATGTTTACTCATCTGGACGAGGACAATTTTTCACCCGGCTTTCTTTCGTCTTTGACCAATGAGGCGATTGCGCAGATAGAGGCGATCAATAAAAGGCTTGACGATATGGAGGAGGACAGCGGATGGACGGAGATCGCGGTTACGGGCGTTCAGGCGGATCAGGATCATCCGCCCGCTGTAAGAAGGCATATGAAGCTTGTGTCGGTTTCGGGCGGCGCGTATCTTTCAAGCGCACACATGGCGGGGGATACGCTGACGATTGGCAGCTTAACAAGCGCATACCGTCCGCTTCATACGCAGATTTTTCCTGTGTGGTCGGAATCGGGCGGAACGGGGCTTCGGATTGACGAAATGGGCGATATTGTGCTTGCCTTTGGAAATAATGCGCAGGCGGGCGAAAGGGTATCGCTCTGCGCGTGCTATTTAATGTAACGATTATCGGAAAGGAGAAATGAATGATGACGTTTCAGTCGCTGAAAATCGGAGATGTGGGCGAGGAAGTAAAGACGCTTAAGAGAATGCTCAGAGACGCGGGATACGAGATCAGGGAGGGGGACGTGTTTGACGAGGAAACGGAGGGGGCGGTAAAGGAATATCAGTCAAGCCGCGGACTGAATGCGACGGGTGAAGCGGAACTGAAAACGGTGATGCGCCTGTTTTCGGATGCGGGGAAAGAAGAAAAAATGAATACGAAGGAGATGGTTTCGCATCTTGAAAGCGTAAGACCCGGCGATTATGAATCGGCGTATACGCAGGAAATTGACAGACTTCTGGACCAGGTGATGAACCGCGAAGCGTTTTCCTATGATCCGGCGTCGGATCCCATGTATCAAAGGTATAAAGATCAGTATGTGTATATGGGGAAACGCGCAATGAACGACGCGATCGGTCAGGCGTCTTCCTTATCGGGCGGCTATGGCAATTCCTTTGCCGAAAGCGCGGGCGCACAGGCGTATCAGAACTACCTTGCCGAACTATCCGGCGGTATGGACGACATGTACAAGCTTGCGCTGAATGCATATGAGCTTGAAACGGACAGAATGGAAGGGGAGCTTGCGCATCTGAACCGCGCGGATCAGACAGCGTACGAGAGATATTTAAACGATCTTCAGGCGTATAATGACGCGCTGGATTACTATTATCAAAAGCTGATGGATGAACAGGAGCAGGAGAACTGGCTTTATAAGAATACGAAGAAAAGCGGCGGTGGAGGAAGCGCAAAAGAGGAGGAAACGGTAAAGCCCAACATCCTCACGCAGTCCGAGTTTTTGAGGAGAAAGGCGGCAGGCGCAGAATCCCTGATGAGGTACCCGAATTATGCGGCGTATCAGAGCGCGATGAACAAAAAGTATTCTGCCTGACGGCGGCGTTTTCATATGAATATATAAGTGTTAATCTGGAATTATCCGGCGCTCAGCGCCGGTTTTTAAATATGACAAATCTGTACAAAATTACATTTTGAAATTATTTTCTATTGCAAAACAAATAATAATGTGATATAGTATAACTTACTTAAGGGAATTACTTAACCCGCGAAAGGTCGTGAAGCCGTGCAACCAACAGCAACGAAGAAAAAATGGTTCAAAAAGGAAGAAATTTCGCTTCACCTGATGGCGCTTCCTACGGTACTTTGGCTGATTATTTTTTGCTATGTTCCGATTTTCGGTCTGATAATGGCTTTTCAGGAGCTGAATATCACAACGGGCATCTTCGGAAGCAAGTTTGTCGGCTTAAGAAACTTTGAATTCCTGTTCGCCAGCACAGACGCATGGGTTATTACGAGAAATACGGTTTGCTATAACCTTGTATTCATCGTTATAAACATGGTGCTTGCGGTGACAACCGCGCTTCTGCTCTCCGAGCTTCGTTCGAGATTGCTTGCAAAGAGTCTTCAGACCATTTACATGCTGCCCTATTTCCTTTCCTGGGCGGTTGTTATGATCGTTCTGTCCGCTTTCCTGCATCGCGATTACGGCATTGTGAATAAGGTGTTCATATCGATGGGGTGGCAGTCGGGGCCGGTCGACTATTACCAGAGCCGCGGTTTGTGGCCGTACCTTTTGGTATTCATAAACGCCTGGAAGGGCGTCGGCTATCAAACGGTTTTGTATCTTGCGGTTATCTCCGGTATCTCCGGCGAGTACTACGAGGCGGCGGTGCTGGACGGCGCGACCAAGCGTCAGCAGGCATGGTATATCACGATTCCGCATCTGCGCCTGGTTATCGGTATTTCGATCATCCTTGCAATGGGTCACATCTTCCGCGGCGACTTCGGACTTTTCCACGTTGTTACCAAGGACAGCGGGCGAATTTACCCGGTGACAGACGTTATCGACACATACATCTACCGCGCGCTTACGAAGCTGTCCAACGTTGGTATGGCGACGGCGGCAGGTATGTATCAGTCCGTAGTAGGCTTTGCGCTGATCCTGTTTGTCAACTGGGTCGTCAATAAGATCGACCCGGACAGCGCGATGTTTTAGAAAGGAGGATCGGGTATGGCAAAGGAAAAGGTTACTCCCAACCGCTTCAATCAGATTTCAGCCGGCTGGAATTTGGCGTTCACGATTCTTCTTATCGGAACTTCGTTTTTCATGCTCATACCGCTGGTGCTGGTAATTATTGTTTCGTTTTCCTCCGAAGCCAGCATAGCGTATAAAGGCTTCAGCTTTTTCCCCAGTGAATGGTCGCTTGCGGGCTATAAATACCTGATGAAGATGGGCGATCAGGTGCTTGATTCCTACATCATCACCATTACCCACACGATTCTGGGTACGCTGATGAGCCTTGCGGTCATGACGCTGTATGCGTACGTGATTTCGCTGAAAAACTTTAAGTTCCGCAAGTTCTATACTTGGATCCTGTTTTTCACCATGCTGTTCTCCGGCGGTCTCGTACCCGCCTATATCATGAATGTACGCTATCTTCAGATTGATAACACCCTCTGGATTTATCTGCTTCCGTCTCTGGTATCGGCGTACAACGTAATTATCTTGAGAACCTTTATACTGTCCACGATTCCGGATTCGCTGTTTGAAGCCGCCAGAATCGACGGCGCGGGGCATTTCAGGGTATTCATATCGATCGTTCTTCCGCTTTTCAAGGCTGGTATTGCGACCATCGCGCTTTTCAACGTTGTAAACCGCTGGAACGATTGGTTTACCGGTATGCTCTACATCAAGGATTCGAAGCTGATACCGCTGCAGACGCTGCTTAAGAATCTGCAGGACAACATCGACTTCCTGAAGCAGAACGCGCAGATCGCGGGTACGCCCGACGGACTTGAGCTTCTGGATTCTTTGCCCGATCAGAACCTGCGCATGTCCTGTACGATCATTGTCATCGTGCCGATCCTTTGCGCATATCCCTTCTTCCAGCGCTATTTCGTACAGGGCCTGACCCTGGGAAGCGTAAAGGGATAAACCGTTCATTTGTTCCCTATGCGGTCTGGTGACCGCAAAAAATAAAAGGAGGAAACCCTAATGAAGAAACTGCTGGCAGTTGTACTCGCGCTCATACTTTCTCTGGCAATGGTATCCTTTGCCACCGCAGAATCCGAGCTCCCCTACTGCGAATTCGACTGGTACATCGGCTCCACGCCGCCCACCGATCTTCAGATCGTGAACGACGCGCTGAACGAGTACATTCTCCCCATCCTGAACTGCAAGGTAAACATTACCTACATGTCCAGCGCTGATTGGGTAGAGAAAATGGGCACCATGATCGCCTCCGGCGACGATATCGGCATCATTGGCTTCGGCTCTCAGTCCAAGTCTGACTATGTCATCGAGTCTCAGCGCGGCGCTTACTACCCGCTGACCGATCTCTTCGCCACCTACGCCCCCGGCACCTACGCTCTGTTTGATGAGGCGGTATGGGAAGGCATGAAGATCAATGGCGAAATCTACGGCATCCCCTCCCTCAAGGACAACGGCTACTTCATCAGCTGCATCTACAATGCGGACATGATCGAAGAGATGGGCATCGAAATCACCGATTATCAGCACTCTAACTTCCGTGAGCTGGAAGAGCTCTTCTACGAAGTAAAAGAGTGGCGCGATGCTACCTATCCCGAGATGGCTGAGTATCCGATCGCTTGGGCGAACAACCTCATCTATCCCTACAACTTCGCTTTCGAGACCTTCCTGAATGACTCCTACCTGGCAGTTGCCAACATCGACGGCATCATGGATCTGGCCGGCTATGACACCGAGACCATCGTTAACTTCTACAACACCGATGAGTTCCTCGAGTTCTGCCTCCAGAAGCAGCGCATGGTAGCTGACGGCATCTATCTGTACGATGAGACCGACAGAAGCGACATGCGCAAGCCCGCCAACGGCATTTGCTTCTTCACCGGCTGGGGCTACACCAACATGCAGGAGCACCTCCATTCTGAGGAGTGGACCTCCAAGATGATGATGGCCGACGTTATCTGGACCGAGACCAACAACTACTTCTCCGCAGGTACCGCCATCAGCGCGAACTGCAAGAACCCCGAGCGCGCGCTCATGTTCCTTGAGCTCGTGAACACCGATCCCTTCGTTGCTACCATGATGCGCTTCGGCGTAGAAAACATCCACTGGGCCAAGACCGAAGACGGCGACATGACCTTCGACTTCGAAGGCAGCCGCAACGCTGATGTTGGCAACCGTGGCTACTACTACTGGTACAATGCTCCCGTTGGCAACCTCACCATCGTTAACGCTCCCAAGTCTCTCGTAGGTGAGGACAACATCATGATGACCAACATGATGAAGTACAACGAAGAGTGCATCGTTCCCGCACACCTCGGCTTCGTATTCGACACCACCCCCGTTGTAAACGAAGTTGCCGCTTGCACCAGCATCGTGCTCGAGTATCAGGAAGACCTGGTAAACGGCCGCTGCGAGAGCCCCGAAGAGGTTGAGGCTGTTGTAGCCGAGTTCCGTGAGAAGCTCGCTGCCAACGGCGCAGAAGAAATCGTTGACGAAGTACAGCGTCAGATCGACGCTTGGAAGGCTGCGAAGTAATTCGCACTGCAGTCCGCGTTCGTTATGAGCCTTGCGGCTTATAACGGGTAAATGAGATCGCCTCCGCTATTCGCGGGGGCGATCTTTTATGATGCGAGGAATTGGAAGGATAATAGGGGACGGAAAAGAAATATGTGAACGAACGTATACTTACTGCAAATAGCCAAACAGGAACGAGTCCCTTGTGTATGCTCTTTTAATTCAGAATCCGGATGAAGGCGGAATATCTTCAAATTCTCTTTGTTTTACCGATTATCTAACCACATTTCCGCGGCGTGATTCGAAGCGTTCCGATATCCATGGGCGCAGGCGTCGGGAATCTATCCACAAATCTAAAATCCATGGAAAAGCGCACACAAAAACGGCTGCCCGATGTAAGGCAGCCGTTTTGCTTATCAGCAATCGCCGGTGTTTTTATATTTTTCGAGCAGGTTCTTGATGCGGTTATGGGGGCTGATCAGGCCGTCGAGCGAGTGGTCGTGGTTCAGGGTGGCGATGATATAGGACATATACTTGCTCATATCGACCTCGATAAACCACGGAGCGTTGCGCACCTCGGGAGCTAGATAGGTGAGGTTGGTTCCGAGGACGCCGGCCAGCTGACCCTTCTTGTACGCTTCGTCAAAGGCTTTTACGCCGTTTGTGAAGAAGCAGAAGGTGGCGGCGATGAAAATACGCTTTGCATGGCGGCGCTTGAGATCCTTAAGGAGACCCAGCATGCTGTCGCCGGTGGCGATGATATCGTCGGCTACGATGATATCCTTGTCGCGAACCTTGTCGCCCATATACTCGTGCGCGATAATCTGGTTGCGGCCGTCGACAACCTTCGAGTAATCGCGGCGCTTATAGAACATGCCGAGATCCAGGCCTAAAACGGAGGAATAGTAGATGTTTCTGGTGAGTGCGCCTTCATCGGGAGAGACGATCATCATGTGCTGCTTATCGATAGAGAGATCGCTCTTTGCGCGGCAAAGCGCCTTGATCATCTGATAAGTAGGCATGAAGTTTTCAAAGCCCGTGAGCGGGATGGCGTTCTGCACGCGGGGATCGTGCGCGTCGAAGGTGATGATGTTTTCAACACCCATGCCGGAAAGCTCCTGAAGCATCAGAGCGCAGTCCATCGATTCGCGGCTGGACTTTCTGTGCTGGCGGCTTTCGTAGAGGAAGGGCATGATCACGGTGATGCGGTACGCCTTTCCGCCGATGGCGGCGATTACGCGCTTGAGATCCGCATAGTGATCATCGGGCGACATGGGTACGGAATTGCCGTACATGTTGTAGTGAATCTGGTGTGCGGTGACGTCGGTGATGATGTATACATCGTAGCCGCGCACGGACTGATTCAAAAGTCCCTTACCTTCGCCGGTGCCGAAGCGGGGGCACTTTACGGGAAGAAGGAAGGAGTCGAGATTATAGCCGGGAAAGGTGTAAAGATCTTCGTTATGCTCGCCGATACCTTCACGCCAATCCTTTAGATACTTGTTGATCTTTTTGCCCAGTTCTTCGCAGCCGGGCATTGCAATCAAACCCAGGGGACCAACGGGGCGGGTCTCAAAGGGCATCCAACCAGCGCCGGACAGAACTTCGCTCACATGAACCATCTCCATTCATTTGGTTGCGCCTTACACAATACCATATGTGCGTAAAGTTTTCCGTCATGATTCTGTCAAATTCATGGACTTTGGCGGATTCTTTCGAAAAAATGAAATTTTTCGCCGATATTGATTCGTCGAAACAGGGATGATACAATAAAACGAGACGGTTTTTGTCTTTTGAGTCTATCGATTGAAGAAGGACAGAGCTTTAAAGGCGGCGACAGGAGAAAGGACGGCTTTTTATGGAGATACGGCCGATAGCGCATCTGGAGTGCGATTTTCCGACAAAATTCGGTCTTCCGCGGCAGAGCGGGCTGAATTCGGATTTGACGGGCAGGATCGTATTCAATCCCGAATTCCGAAATCCCGATGCGGTTCGCGGGTTAAAGGAATTCAGCCATATCTGGCTGATATGGGCGTTTTCCGTGCCGGAGCGCGAGGGCTGGCAGGCGACGGTGCGCCCGCCGAGACTGGGCGGAAATGTGCGCGTAGGCGTGTTTGCTACGCGGTCGCCCTTCAGGCCGAACCCATTGGGGCTTACGGTTGCAAAGCTGTTGGAAGTGGTTACAGAGGGCGCAAACGCGCCGTATCTCGTGATAGCCGGCGCAGATATGATGAACGGCACGGAAATTTTCGACATTAAACCCTATATTCCGTATGCCGATGCGCATCCGGAGGCAACGGGCAGCTTTGCAGAGGAAATGCGCGGATATCGCCTGCGGGCGGAGGTCCCGGAGGAAATGCTGAAGGTGTTTCGGGAGCCTCAGCAAAGAGCCTTGCTGAGCGCATTGGAATTGGATCCGAGACCCGCATACCAAAATGATCCAAACCGTGCATACGGGTTTCTGTTTGCGGGGTATGACGTAAGGTTTACGGTCAGGGACGGCGTTTTACGGGTGTTTGAGATTGTGAAGGCGGAGAATAAGCGCTGAGCGGCATTTATGGAATTGCATTCGGCGGGTTTGTCATGTATAATAACTGCAGATATCAATGAGCTTTATCGTGTTTGAAAGTGCAGAAAGGAAGGAATGCAATGGATATTTTTGATAAGCTTTCTCTGGCGGGTCTGGTTCCTGTAATCAAGGTGGAAGATGCAAACGACGCGGTTCCGCTTTGCAGAGCTTTGGCAAACGGCGGCCTTCCCGTAGCCGAGATTACCTTCAGAACATCGGCGGCGGAACAGGCGATTAAAAACGTACATGAAGCGCTTCCTGAGGTAATGCTCGGCGCGGGCACGGTGCTTACGATAGACCAGGTAAAGCGCGCTGTGGCGGCGGGCGCGGCGTACATTGTTTCGCCGGGTCTCAATCCTACGGTTGTGGAATACTGCGTTTCCAATAATATCCCGATTCTCCCCGGCTGCGCCAATCCCAGCGATATCGAAACGGCGCTGTCGTTCGGGCTTAATACCGTGAAATTTTTCCCGGCGGAAGCGGCGGGCGGCATCAATTTCATTAAGGCAATCAGCGCTCCCTACGGCTCCATGCGCTTTGTGCCGACCGGCGGCATCAACGAAAAGAACCTGAACGACTATCTTTCCTTCCCGAAGGTTCGCGCAGTCGGCGGCAGCTGGATGGTTCCCTCGGATGCGATAAATTCTAAGGATTTTGATAGGATTGAAGAGCTTACGAGGCAGGCTGTGAAGCTTGTAAACGGCTTTGAGCTTATGCATATCGGAATCAACAGCGCATCGCCCGAGCAGGCGATGAAGGACGCAAAGGCGTTTTCTCTGCTTACGGGGCTTGCGATTAAGGACGGAAATTCCTCCGTATTCACGGGCAAAGAGTACGAGTTCATGAAAAAGCCCTTCCGCGGAACGCACGGGCATATCGCCGTAGGCGTTAACAACATCGAACGCGCCAAATGGCATCTTGAAAGGCGCGGCTTCGAATTCGATGAGGAGAGCGCAAGCGTAAAGGACGGAAAAACCGTGGCTATGTATCTGAAGGATGAAATTGCCGGCTTTGCGGTGCACATTCTTCTGAAAAAATAATTTAAACGCTTAATACTGTAAATGCGGGGGTTGTCAGAGGGGATTATGCAAAAGAAAATTGATAAAGAGAAAGTTATGCAAAAGAAGCTTCTCAGACGAAAAAAGAGAAGGCAGAAGCTTCTCATTCAGCTGGTGATACTTCTCGTATTGATGGCCGGAAGCTTTTATTTCGGCTATCGTATGGGCGGTACAAAGCCGGTATATACGGGGGAAATCCTGCTTGTAAATTCAGAGAATACGCTTTCCGACGATTATGTGCCGGAAGGGCTTGTAAACCTGTACGAGGTCAGGCATTCCTTCAGACTCGCTTCCAGCGATATCTACATGACGTATGAGGCCTATCAGGCGATGGAGGACATGTTCGCGCAGGCGGAGGCCGAAAATGTGAACGGATTTATCATCACCAGCGGCTACAGAAGCTATGACAGGCAAAAGGAAATCTATCAGGAGAGCGAACCGGGCTATGCCCAGATGCCGGGCGCGAGCGAACATCAGACGGGGCTTGCGTTTGACGTTACTGCGCAGAACAGCGGCGAAGGCTTTGAGAGCACTGCTCAGTATGCATGGCTTCGGAAAAACGCGCATAAGTACGGCTTTATTCAGCGATATCCCAGCAATAAAAGCCATATTACCGGCATCAGCTACGAGCCGTGGCATTACCGCTATGTAGGCACGGAGGCAGCAACGATTATCTACAAGAACAACTTGACGCTGGAGGAGTTTCTGGATTAGAAAAGACGGAGAAAGCATTGTCTTTATGAGGTTTCCGGCTTGATATAAAATGCCGCCCGTATCCTTTGCAGACGAGATCATGCGAAGGATGCAGGCGGCGTTTTTTTATCAGGCATTATCCTGAATCATGTAAGTGAGATTCGCGTTTTCTGCGATTTTGAAGTGATTTAAGTAGTTTAATTCCATCGGAATCCATTCGTTTTCAAAGCGGCGGAGCATTCGTTCGCCGTCTCTTTTGAGAATCCTTTCCCTTTGAAGCGCGGGATCGATATTCATGCAGATGATGAAATCGTATTTTTCAATCAAATCCGGATGGCAGGCGTATGCGCCTTCTACGATGTTGATCTGCCCTGCTTCCTTTGCAACCGGGGGAAGGAGCGCCATTTGAGAGCAGTCGAACGGGCGGAAGCGGACGCTTTTACCTTCAGAAAGCGGCAGCAGGATTTCCTCGTAAAAGCGCTCTCTGTCGACGTTTCCGCCGATCTCCTGCAGCCGTTTTTCCGTGCGCTTTTCCATCGGCAGGAAGTAGTCGTCCATATGGAACAGGGGCGCATCCATGACGAATGCGATTTCCTCTGCCAGCGTACTCTTTCCCGATGCGCACATGCCGTCTATTGCGACAATTGCGCCCGGTTTCCTGCGCTTGATTTCTTCAAGGGCTTCGTAAATCTTCGAAAAGGTTTGAAAGCTGTCCTTTATTACGCGGTATTTGGGCGCGTAGGCATTCCGGTAAACCTCCGTATGACTTACAAGCGGCATGCCGCTTTGCTTATAGGTGCTCAGATACCGCGTAAAATCGGCTTGCGATACGGGAAGGCCTGCGCACGCTATAAGTGCCGATATCGCGTCTAAGGCCTCTTTAAGCCCATTTTCGGCGGGGTGGAAGGAAGAAGCGGTGTACATGAACATGCGGGCGATGGTTTCGCCGGAAAGGAAGGCGTCATTTCCCGAAAGATGCATGCGCGTAAGACCATTTCCGATCATTTCAAATGAAACACCGTTTTCACCGCTGTTGCGCTCCTCCTGAATTCGGTTCAGGGCAGTTGTGAAATCCTTTACCATATGCCCGGGGCCGAGCGTGTGCTGATAGGCGAGCTTTACGTAGTCCTGTGCCTGCATCAGCGGATATTTTTCGCTGTGCATGCGGACTATTTCCGTAAATGAGGCGTTTTTTCGATCCGTCATCCGTATTCCACCTCGCCTCTGGCGGGTCTGTAATAGGATTCGCACAGAAGATCGCGCGTGATCTCGGTGCCGTCCGCGTTCCAATAGATGCGGTAGGCCTTGGCGCGGTAGCCCGTGCGAGGCTCGGAAAGAATCGTCGTTGCGCCGGGCTCGAGCAGGGGGTTATAGGTATATACGGGCTCGTCCGGATTTATTCGCTGCGTGGTTACGCCTTCGATGGTGATGTACTTTCCGTCGGGGAAGAGTTCGCCGTAGATATCGCAGTACACGCGCTTGTTTTCGGAAATATAGCAAACGAGGTACATGGGCGAATTGGAGGTATTCTTGAACTTCATGTCCTGAGAGCCCCAGCTGACCGTAGCGTCCTTGCCCCTGTCCACATAGGAAACCGGGCGCGAATGCGGATGACGCTCTACGATTTCGCAGTTCGCCTTCATTGCGGCGTTCCAGAGCGTTGTAGATACCTGGCATACGCCGCCGCCGATATCCTCTGCGATTTCGCCGGACTGGTAGACCGTAGCCTTTTTATAGCCTCTCTTGGCTGTTCGCTGGCCGACGACCTCGTTAAAGGAGAAGGTCGCGCCGGGTTCAACGCAGTAGCCGTTTAATGCGTCGCATGCCAGCTGAAGGTTGGTCATGCGGTTTTTATTGGAGCTGGAAGCGTTGGTGACGGCACTGGTGATCATGCCGAATTTTCCGGAAAAGCTGTCCTGGGTGACGGAGGGATTGATGGTTTCCACCTGTACCTCGATTTGTCCGCCGCCGCTTGCAAGCATGGCCTTCGCGCTTTCAAAAAGCGCATCCTTATCGACGGCGGAGCCTGCGCTTGCCGAGGAAAAGGTAAATGTGCGGCTGTTTACGTCAAAGCCCGTAATCTGCGCGTTCTTTTCGCTGGTCGTAAGGGAGGAAGCAATGCCGTCCGTCCATTTTCTCAGAAGCTGTGTATCGAACATCGTGCGCTTTACATCGTGCCACTCGGCGTTTTCGCGGATCATATTGATAGAGCGGTAGCGCTCCTCCAGCGTTCCGCTTCTCCCGAGCCCCCAAGCGGTATAGAGAACATCCAGATAATTGCTGCGGTAGCCAAGCTCCTCCGCGCTGATCGTCCATGTCTTTTCGCCGCTTTTGAGCGTGAGGGTTCTGTTTTTGAATGCCGGTTCTATGTTGTTTTCCCAGTGCGCGACTGCGTCCTGAAACGTTACGCCGGACAGACTGTAATTGTCGACGACGACGCCGTTATAAAAGCCTTCATTTTCAACGGCGCTGCGCATTACGCGGAAACGCCGGTACTCGCCATATTCATTGATCGAAAAGAGTATGGCGGCCGAAAGAAACAGAATCATAAAGCAGGACACCGGAAGCGCCCACCAGCAATATGCTTCGCGGCGGCGCGAATGCTTGATATGCTTTTTGCTCTTGGATGATACCGCATGTTTCCTCTTGGCGCTTTTCGCGCGGACTCGCGCCTTGCCCGGCGCACTTTTCACCGTGCGCTTTCTTTTCTTTTCGATTTCACTCTTTTTTGTCGTTTTGCTTGCCATTTGCTGCTCCCTTGATTCAGTGTCGGTTGTCGCCGTACTTCATGCGCTCGCGCCGTATGGATTGAATTTCGTTTTCATATCCCTGATCGGACGGCTCGTAATACGGCAATCCCTGCGCCTCGACGGGCGCATAGCTTTGAGATACATAATGCCCCGGAAAATCGTGCGGATACAGATAGCCTTCGCCGCTTCCAAGCGCGTCCGCGCCCTTGTAATGCGTGTCTCTGAGATGCGCCGGAACGTTGTCATAATCGCCCTTTTCCGCATCCGCCCAGGCGCGGTCAATGGCCATCACCACGGAATTCGACTTGGGGCTTTCGCAGACCGTGATGATCGCCTGCGCGATGGGCAGGCGCGCTTCCGGCATGCCGATGGCCTGCAGCGACTGCCATGCGGCGGCGGCGGTCAGCATGGCGTTGGGATTGGCCATGCCCACATCCTCGCTGGCATGCGCAATCACGCGGCGCACGATGATTCTGGGATCCACGCCCGCGTGATCGAGCCGTGCAAACCATGCGAGCGCCGCATCGCTGTCTGAGCCCCTGAGAGACTTGCAGAAAGCGCTCAGCATATCGTAGAACAGGCTTTCGTCCATTCGCAGCGCGGGGGTCTGTATGGAGTCGTCCGCGATTTCGGGGGTGATGAGGATTTCGCCCCGGCGGTTTACGGGCGTAGACAATACCGCGATTTCCAGCGCGTTCAATGCGGAACGAACGTCGCCGCTGGCGGACAACGCAATGCGCCTTGCGGCCTCTTCCGTGAGCGTAACGCCCTGAAGCCCGTAGCCGCGCTCTTCGTCGGCTACCGCTTGATAAAGCGCGCTGATTACGTCTTCATTGGTAAGCGGTTCAAACCGAAACAGACGGCAGCGGCTCACGATTGCGGGCGTCATCGATATCATGGGGTTTTCCGTGGTGGAACCGATAAAGCGGATGACGCCCTTTTCAATGGCGGGAAGTATGGAATCCGATTGCGCCTTGGACCATCTGTGGCACTCATCCAATAAAAGATAAGTGCTCTTTCCGTACATTTTCAGCCTTTCCTCGGCGTTTTTTAAAACCTCCCGCACATCGCTTACGCCGCTTGTGACCGCGTTCATCTTTTCAAACGCGCTTTTGGAGGTTTCGGCGATGATCCCGGCCAGGGTGGTTTTGCCGGTCCCGGGCGGGCCGTAGAATATGGAGCTCGTCAGGCGGTCGGCTTCGATGGCGCGGCGAAGCAGCTTGCCTTCGCCGACAATCTGCTTCTGCCCGAGAAATTCGTTAAGACTGCGAGGGCGCATGCGGTCGGCCAGCGGGGACAGCTTTTTTGCGCCCATCGAGAAAAGGTCTTCCATTGTGTGCCTCCTGTATTGCCCTTTATGATGCGCTTCTGTTCGTCATGGTTCTTTTCGGGAGGGAAGGCATGAATGAAGCGTTGATGTAATCAGTACGATTCCCGCGCCGACGATTCCGAGAATGCCCGGCGCTTCGCCGATGAACAAAAACGTCCATACGGGGTTTAATACCGGCTCCATATTGGAGATAATCGCGGCGGTAACGGGAGGCGTATGGCGTATGCCGTATGCCAGGAACAGGTAGCCGAAGCTCAGCGAAAGGCCTAAAAGCAGAATTCGAACCCACTGTTCGATCACCATCGCGCGCGTTACCGTATCCGCCGCGTGAAAATGCACGTTTGGGTCGAAAAATATCGACACGGCCATGAACGCCGAGAATATGTTTCCAAGGTATGAATACGACATGGGGTCGGAGCCGGGGATTCGTGAGGCGACATATACAAGCGCAAAGGTGAGACCCGATATGAGCGCAAGTATATCGCCGATCAGCTTGCCTTCTCCGCCGCTTTCGCCCTTCATACAGCAGAGAATTACCCCCAGCAGCACAAACGGAACCGCAATCATATCCCGGACGGAAGGCTTTCTTCTGTACAGTATAAACAGGAGCAGAATTACGTACACCGGCATGGAATACTGAAGTACGATGGCGTTTGCGCTGGTTGTAAACCGGATGGCGGTCATGTAAAGAAGGCTGGTGAGCGATACGCCCAGCGCGCCCAGTATATGGCCGGGCGTGAGCTTTACTTTGAAGGAGCGGCGCGCGCAGGCGAATATGAATACGGCGATTACGCCGCGAACGCCGGCCTTGCTGAAACCGTTCCAGGAAAGCCCCTTGGAAAGAACGCCGGAGAAGCTCCAGGCAACTGCGGAGAGAAGGATCATCAAAGGGCCGTACCAGACGCGCAGTTTATCCGATTTCTCCATGTTGCTTTCATGCCTCTTTTCTTAGACGTTTACCTGGTTAATAATGGTTCCGTTCATAAAACCCTGAAGGTTTTTTACGGCGATATCCATCAGGCGTATGCGCGCTTCCTTGGGCGCCCATGCGATATGAGGTGTGAGTATGCAGTTGGGGGCTGAAAGAAGCGGATTATCCGCGCTGATCGGCTCAACCGATACCACATCTGCGGCGTATGCGCCGATTTTTCCGTTTTTCAGCGCGTCTGCCGTGTCCTCTTCGTTTACAAGTCCGCCGCGGGCAGTGTTTATGATCCATACGCCCGTTTTCATAAGAGAGATGGTTTCCTTTGAAATCATGCCGGCGTTTTCCTTTGTGAGCGGACAATTGAGGGAAATGACATCGCTCTTTTCGTAGATTTCCAAAAGCGCTTCTTTTTTACACCTCGAGGGCGAGTAGGAAAGCACGTTCATATCAAACGCGCGGGCGATTTTTTCCACCTCGCGTCCGATTGCGCCGTGTCCGATAATGCCCAGCGTTTTCCCGGCGAGTTCCGTAAGCGGCGTAAGCCAGTAGCAGAAATCGGGATTTGTCTGCCAGCGGCCGGCCTTTACGGATTCGGAATGCTTGGCGACATTGGACGCGATTTCAAGAATCAGTGCAAATACATGCTGAGAGACCGATTTAGTGGAATAGGCGGGAATGTTGGTTACGACAATGCCTGCCTTTTTGGCGAAGGCCGTATCAACCACATTATACCCCGTCGCAAGAACGCCGATGTATTTCAGACGCGGAAGCCTGGTGATGGTCTCTTCTTTAAGGGGGCATTTGTTGGTGAGAATTGCGTCTGCATGGAATGCGCGGGAAACGATTTCGCTTTCCTTTGTGCGGTCGTATATCTCAACGTCGCCCAATGCTCTCATTTCGTCCCAGCTCAGGTCGCCCGGGTTGTGCGCGTAGCCGTCCAGCACTACAATCTTCATTTGAATTACCTCCGCAAATATTTCCAGTATAATAATAAGATATAATTTGTAATAAATCAAGGCGGGAGAGCGGATTAAAGCGAAATAAACACAATCTACATTTTTAGGGCGGGCGGCGTCCTTTCGTTAAATAATCAGTAAATCGTACAATTTGCTTGAAACCTTAATGTACATCATGTAATATGTAATTGGTATCAGACGGCGCCTTCAAGCGCCTACTAAGAAGCAAGGGGATCTTTGAAATGAGAGCCGTTAATATCAAACTTAGCCTGGCGGAGAATGTGAAGCAGTTTGTGAATATTGCCAGCCGTCACCCGTACGATATCGACCTGCGCGTAGGCCGTCATGTCGTAGATGGAAAGTCCATTCTTGGAATCTTCTCTCTGGATCTGTCAAAGCCGATTACCTTGGAAGTATATGAAGACAACTGCGATGACCTCATGGAAGAAATCAAGCCCTTCATCATCGGCTAAGGCGTACTGAAGCTAAAGCAGAGCGTTCATTCGCTCTGCTTTTATCACGTTTAGGAGGAAATACGAATGAATATGGATTTGTACAGGAGATTTGATATTCCTGTTGATCGAGTAAACACGGAGTGCATCAAGTGGGACAACCGCGAGGCGCTGGGAAACAAGGACGCGCTTCCTATGTGGGTTGCGGATATGGATTTCAGAACCGCCGACGGCATTATCGACGCACTTGCTTCAAGAGTTCAGCACGGGATTTTCGGCTATGCGCAGGATGCTTCGCTGGATAAAGCCGCTTGCGCGCTTTGGATGAAAAATCGCCATAACTGCGAAGTGAAGCCTGAATGGCTGATCTACAGCCCCGGCGTTGTCGACAGTATTTATCATGTGCTGAGCGCCGTCTGCAAGCCCGGTTCCCGCGTTGTGATTCAGCCGCCGGTATACGGTCCCTTCAGCGCTATGTGCAATAAAGCAAAAATGCAGATCGTTGAAAATCCGCTGATCGAAACGGAAAACGGCTTTGAGATCGACTTTAACGGCATGGAAGAATGCTTTAAGGCGGGCGCGGATGCGTTTGTGTTCTGTTCGCCCCACAATCCCGTAGGACGCATCTGGAAAGCGGAAGAGCTTCAGAATGTAGTTGAACTTTGCAACCGGTACGGCGTTCAGATGATCTCTGACGAAATTCACTGCGATTTTGAGCTTCGCGGTCAGAAGCACATTCCCTTGATTGCTATTCCTGGCGGCGAAAACGCGGTGGTTCTGATTTCAGCCACCAAGACGTTCAACCTGGCGGCGCTTCGTCATTCCACCATCATCTGCCCGAACGAGGAAATCCGCAATAAGGTGATTGCTTCGATGAGCGAGGCGATGACGGACGTAAACCTGTTCGGCCGTCTTGCGACCCGCGCAGCCTATCAGACGGGCGGAGAGTGGCTTGACGCGCTCAACGAATACCTGACGGACGGCCGCGATATCCTGGCAGAGGGCATAAATTCCATCGACGGCCTTCGCGTACATGCGCCCGAGGGCACGTATCTGATGTGGGTGAATGCAAAAGCGCTCGGCATGAACAGCGATCAGCTGAACAACTTTTTCGTGGAAAAATGCGCGGTCATACCGGTAATCGGCACGGCGTTCGGCGCCCAGGGTGAGGGCTTTGTGCGTCTGAACTTTGCTACTGCCCATAAGAATCTTGAAATTGCCCTTGAGCGCATCGAAAAGGCGGTACGCGCCCTGTGAAACTGATTGTGTTTGATACGGAGACCACAAGTCTCAAGCCCGGCCAGATTTGCCAGCTTGCGTATCTGATGGTGGACGGCGAAGATATTCAGGGCAAAAATATGTTCTTTTCCGTGGATGAAATGAGCGAGGGTTCGCAGGAAGTACACGGAATGAGCATGGAGATGCTGGAGGAGCTATCCCAAGGCGAGCGCTTTGAAGACAGGGCGCGGGAGATATTCGAGGATTTTTCCAATGCGCAGATGCTCGTAGGGCATAACGTATCTTTTGACGAAAGGTTCATCCGCGCAGAATTCGAAAGGCTGAATATGGCGCTTCCGAAAATTCGAACCTTCTGTACAATGAACTATTTTACGGGCGATATGATGATGAAGCGCAAGTTTCAGACCGGCCGCCCGAAGCCGCCGAAGCTGATCGAGCTTAAGGAATTTTTCTCGATTGAGGACGGCGATATCGAGAAAAACAGCGCTTCCTGGTTTGGCGGCGGCGAGATTGCCCACGATGCAAGATTCGATACCGCGATGACGTATATGTGCCTGAAGGAAGGCGCAAAGCGCGGCATGATTCGGAGAATGCTGTAGATCATAAACATGGGACGGTGCAATGCGCTGTCCTAAACAAAGAACACCGGAGCAGTTCCAATGTGCTGCCGGTGTTCTTTGCTTTTTATGCTTTATTTGGTTTATTCCGCCGCCGCGCTCTTTCCTGCGAGCGCGCCTGTTGAGAAGGCGATCTGAAGGTTGAAGCCGCCGGTGAAGGCGTCTACATCAATCACTTCTCCCGCGAAATACAGGCCGCTTATGCGCCTGGATTCGAGGGTCGAGGGGTTGATTTCCTTTACCTCTATGCCGCCTCTGGTCACCACCGCTTCGTTCATGCCTCTGAAGCCCTTAACGGTAAGCGGAAGCGCTTTGAGCATTTTAATGATGCGCTTTCTTTCCTCCGCAGTAATCGAATGAATCGGCTGATAGGGGGAAAGATCCGAAAGCGCTATGATCTTCATGCCCAGGGAATGCGGCTCAAGGCCGTCCATGAAGGAGAAGAGCTGTTTATTCTGCATGGCCTTGAAATCGCGGAGGATTCGCGTTTCCAGCTGCGATTCGTCAAGCGCGGGTTTTAGGTCGATAGTAAGCTCCGTGCCCTTACAATCGTCCGGAAGGATGCTGGAGAGCGTAAGTACGAGCGGGCCTGAAATTCCAAAGTGCGTAAACAGCATTTCGCCCTGCTCGGAGTAGATGCGCTTTTTCTTGCCCTTGACGGATGCATATGCGGAGAGAGACACGTTTTTAAGCGTAAGCCCCATAAGCTCCTTCGGCCATTCCTCGACGGTTTCGATGGGCGTAAGAGTCGGGCGGCAGGGGAGGATATGATGTCCGAAATCCTTGGCAAAGCGGTATCCGTCGCCGGTGGAGCCGGTGGAAGGGTAGCTTAAGCCGCCGGTTGCCACGATGACGGAATCCGCCGGAAGCGTTTTTCCGCCTTCCAGAAGGACGCCTGTGATGCGGTCATTCTCCGACAGCACTTTTTCCACGCGCGAATTCAAGCGGATATCAACGGATAAGCGCCTGAGTTCCCTTTCCAGCGCATTGGTGATATCGCTTGCGTGGTCGCTTTCGGGAAATACGCGCTCGCCCCTTTCCACCTTGAGCTTTGTTCCGAGGCTTTCGATCAGATCCATTAAGCCCATATTGTCAAGGCAGGCGAAGGAGGCGTAGAGGAAGCGGGGGTTGCGAACGATGTTCTTCATAAACGCTTCGCTCTCGGCGGCGTTTGTCACGTTGCAGCGCCCCTTGCCGGTGATATATATCTTTTTTCCAAGCTTCTCGTTTCTTTCAAGAAGCGTTACGCTTGCGCCGGCTCTTGCGGCGAATACGGCGGCCATCAGTCCTGCTGCGCCGCCGCCGATAATGATGATATGCTTTTTCATTTATTCGTTGCTCTTTCCCAGATACACTCTGTATTCCGACCAGATGTCCTCCATCTTCTGGAAATACTCGGTTACCTGCGACCTGCGCCGCTGCGAAAGCGCCACGATCAGCGCGTTGATCAGAGAAAGCGGCGCGGCGAGGGAGTCGACAAAGGAGGCCATGTCGCTTTTTGCCATCAGGCAGTAGTTGGCCTCGGTGTGAAGGGGGGAGAGAGGGCCGTCGGTGATGGCGATCAGCGTTGCGCCGCGGGAGCGGGCGAACTTCATGGACTTCACCGTGTGGCTGGTGTAGCGGGGGAAGGATATGCCGATCAGCACGTCCTCGTCGCTGATGCGGGCGATCTGCTCAAATACGTCGGATACGCCGCTGGTAACGATGTGAACGTTCGGGAAGATAAAGTTTAAGTAGTGGCCGAAGAACTCCGCAAGCGGCGCGCTTGCGCGAAGACCCAATACATAAATATTCCGCGCCCCGAGCATGCTGTCGATGACGGACTCGAAGGTGTTCAGATCGAGCTCGTCCAGTGTGGAGCGGATATTTTGAATATCGGTTTTGAGAACCTTGTTCAGAACCTGTGCATGCCCCATATCGCCCGTCATTTCCAGGCGCTGAGTAGCAGTCAGGCGGTGGCGGATCAACTCCTGAAGCGCCTTCTGAAGCTGCGGATAGCCATCGTATCCGAGTGCGGCGGCAAAACGAACGACCGTCGACTCCGATACGCCCACATATTCGCCCAAGCGGGACGCCGTCATGAACGCTGCTTTATCATAATGGGAAACGATGCATTCTGCGATGCGGCGATGGCTCTTCGACAAACGTTTTCCGCTGTGATTCAGCCTCTGAAGCAGCTCCTGCGCGTTATCCATGCCAAAATCCTCCGTTTTTCCGTGCTAAAATGCAGTTTTTTGCATATTTCAGAGGTATTGTACACCATCTGATGGAAATTTGCAAGATAATTTTTATATTCCATCAATATTAAATAGATATGAAATAAAATGGTGGGTTATATGAATGAATATGGGGCAAGAATGATTCATTTTTCTGCTGTGGATGCAAAAAATACCCTGCAGGATGCATCCGGCAGGGTATTTCAGTGATGAATTTATAAGAGCTTATTCCTCGGCCCCGGGATTTTCTTCGGGCTCGGGATTCTCTTCGAGGTCGGTCAGCAAGCGGTCGAGCGCATCGGGGGCTTCGGAGGTTTCAGCGGAAGCGATGAAGGCGTCTTCCGAAACATCTGCGGCGTCGATGCTTTCTTCGATTTCTTCTTCCTTATCGGAGGGGGCGACGCACATGATCCTGCTGCCGTCTACGCGCATCAGGCGCACGCCCTGCGTATTTCTGCCGTGCAGGCTGATATCAGACACGGGCGTTCGGATGATTGTGCCGTCTGCGGTGATGATGAGAATGTCTTCGTCCTCATGAACCAGCAGCTGAGCGGCCAGGCGGCCGGTCTTCTTTGTGAGGTTCATGGCCTTGATGCCCTTGCCGGCGCGGCTCTGCAGGCGGTATTCGGATATATCGGTGCGCTTTCCGTAGCCGTTTTCGGTGATGGAGAGCACCTGCTTGCCTTCTTCCACGACGGAGATATCGACTACCTCGTCGCCTTCGTCCAGATCCATGGAGCGCACGCCCATGGAGGCGCGGCCGATGGGGCGAAGATCCGACTCCTGGAAGCGGATGGCCATGCCGTTTTTGGAGCCCAACAGCAGTTCCTTCGTGCCGTCGGTCAGGCGGACTGCGATCAGATCGTCGTCCTCGCGCAAAATGATGGCGATCAGACCGGACTTTCTGAGGTTGGTAAACTCGGAAAGCTCGGTGCGCTTGATCGTTCCGCATCGGGTCGCCATGACCAGATAGTGTCCCGCCATCTTCTCCTCGGGTACCGGCAGAACCGCCGTGACCTTTTCGCCGGGATCGAGGTTCAAAAGGTTGACAATCGCGGTTCCGCGCGCCGTGCGTCCGGCTTCGGGGATTTCGTAG
The DNA here is from genome assembly GCA_017396845.1 of Clostridia bacterium. Taxonomy (GTDB): domain Bacteria; phylum Bacillota; class Clostridia; order Christensenellales; family Aristaeellaceae; genus SFHK01. The sequence continues at coordinate 27,815 of JAFQKQ010000087.1, read as the reverse complement.
CAGTACATCTGGTGTACGCGGCCGCGGTTAGTAAAGAACATGATGGGATCGTGGGTATTGGTGATGTAGAGCTGCTCTACGAAGTCTTCTTCGCGCGTGGTGGCGGCGGTAATGCCCTTTCCGCCTCTGCGCTGCGCGCGGTAGGTGGTCTTTGCAAGGCGCTTTACATAGCCGAAGTGGGTGATGGTTACCACCATGTCCTCCTCCTGAACGAGGTCGAGCATGTCGATTTCACCCTCGAGCGCGGAGATCTCCGTTCTGCGCTCGTCGGAATACTTGCGCTTGATTTCGAGAATCTCGTCGCGGATGATGCCGAGCACCATTTCTTCGCTGGCGAGCACGCTGTTCAAGTACTGAATCTGCGTCTGCAGCTGATCGAATTCCTCCTGAAGTCTGTCTCTTTCAAGACCTGTCAGGCGCTGGAGGCGCATATCGAGGATGGCCTGCGCTTGCTTTTCGGTGAGACCGAAATTGGTCATCAGGCCTTCTCTGGCGATCGGAGGCGTAGCGCTTGCGCGGATTAAGTTGATAACCTCGTCGATTCTGTCAAGCGCGATGAGGAGACCTTCCAAAATGTGCGCGCGGGCGAGCGCCCTGTCAAGCTCATACTTGGTTCTTCTGCGGATGACTTCGATCTGATGATCCAGATAGTGCTTGATTACGCTCTTCAAGGAGAGAATCTTCGGCTCGCCGTTTACCAGCGCCAGCATGTTAACGCCGAAGGTGTCCTGCATCTGGGTGTGCTTATAGAGGTAGTTGAGCACTACATTTGCGTTCACGTCGCGCTTGAGCTCGATGGCGATTCGCATGCCGTTTCTGTCGGACTCGTCGCGGATATCGCTGATGCCCTCCAGGCGCTTTTCATGAACCAGCTCTGCAATCTTGGTGACGAGATTTGCCTTATTGACCATGTACGGGATTTCCGTAACCACGATGCGCTGGCGGTTCTGGTTCATTTCTTCGATTTCGGTCTTGGCGCGGACGATGATGCGGCCGCGTCCGGTGTGATACGCGTCGTAAATGCCCCTCTTTCCGAGGATGACGCCGCCGGTGGGGAAGTCCGGCCCCTGCACGCAGGTCATAAGCTCGTCTACCGAGCAGTCGCGGTGCTCGATCATGTATACGACCGCGTCGATGACTTCGCCCAGGTTGTGCGGCGGAATGTTGGTCGCCATGCCTACGGCGATACCGGAGGAACCGTTTACAAGCAGGTTCGGGTATCTTGCGGGCATGACCTCAGGCTGCATGAGCGTTTCATCGAAGTTGGGATAAAAGTCTACCGTTTCCTTGTCAAGGTCGCGCACCATTTCCATGGCGAGCTTGTCCAGGCGAACCTCGGTATAACGCATGGCCGCCGCGCCGTCGCCGTCGACGGAGCCGAAATTGCCCTGACCGTCGACGAGGGTATAGCGCGTGGAGAAATCCTGGGCTAAGCGTACGGTTGCGTCGTACACGGCGCTGTCGCCGTGGGGGTGGTATTTACCAAGCACGTCGCCCACGATACGGGCGGACTTGCGGTAGGGCTTGTCGGGCGTAACGCCCAGTTCCATCATCGAGTACAGGATTCGGCGATGAACGGGCTTAAGGCCGTCTCTTACGTCCGGAAGAGCGCGGCTTACTATAACCGCCATGGCGTAGGAGATAAATGATTTTTTGAGCTCGTCCTCTACGTCAAGCGGGGTAAGATTTCCAATGTTGAATTGATCGTTCATGAGGATGTTTGCCTCCGTCCGGGGGCTGTCGCCCCGCGTTTATCAGATATCCAGATCCGCTACCAGCTTTGCGTTCTGCTCGATGAATTCGCGCCTCGGCTCCACCTGATCGCCCATGAGAAGGGTGAACATTTCGTCGGCGGAAATGGCGTCCTTGAGCGTGACCTTGTACATATTGCGGGTTGCCGGATCCATGGTTGTCGTCCACAATTGCTCCGCGCTCATTTCGCCAAGGCCTTTATAGCGCTGGATGTCGGGCTTTGAATCGCGCCCGAGCTGGTCCAAATAGGCCTGCAGCTGACCGTCGCTGTATACGTATTTTTCGGTCTTGCCCTTGGTGACCTTGTAAAGCGGGGGCTGAGCGATGTACACATAGCCTTCCTCGATGAGCTTGGGCATGAAGCGGTAGAAGAAGGTGAGAAGCAGTATGCGGATATGGCTTCCGTCTACGTCGGCGTCGGTCATGCATACGATTCTGTGGTACCTTAATTTGCTTACGTCGAACTCGCTTCCGAAGCCGCCGCCGAAGGCGGTGATCATGGCCTTGATTTCCGCGTTTGCAAGCACCTTATCCATGCGCGTCTTTTCTACGTTGAGTATCTTGCCTCTCAGCGGCAAAATCGCCTGAAAATGGCGGTCGCGGCCCGTTTTTGCGCTTCCGCCGGCGCTGTCGCCCTCGACCAGGAAGATTTCGCACTTCGCGGGATCGCGTTCCGAGCAGTCGGCAAGCTTTCCGGGAAGAGCGGCGGATTCCAGCACGGTCTTTCTTCTCGTAAGGTCGCGTGCTTTTCTGGCCGCTTCCCTTGCGCGGGCGGCGGATATGCACTTATCGAGCACGACTCTTGCGATGGAGGGTGTTTCTTCAAATACGGTGGTCAGCCTTTCGGCGACGAGGCTGTCTACCAGGGGACGGATTTCGCTGTTTCCGAGCTTCGACTTGGTCTGTCCTTCAAACTGCGGCTCGATCAGCTTTACCGATATGATAGCGGTCAGGCCTTCGCGAACGTCCTCGCCCGTCAGATTGGCGTCCGCATCCTTCAGAATTTTGTTCTTTCTGCCGTAATCGTTGATTACGCGGGTAAGCGCTGAGCGGAAGCCCACCAGATGCGTGCCGCCTTCGGGAGTGTGGATGTTGTTTGCGAAGGTGAATACGCTTTCGTTGTAGCCGTCGTTCCACTGAAGCGCCACTTCTACGGTGCTGGAATTCTTTATGCCCTCAATATAGATGGGCTGGGGGAACAGGCAGGTCTTGTTTTTGTTCAGGTATTCCACGAAGGAGATAATGCCGCCCTCGTAGTGATATTCCTTTTCAAGCGCCGGTTCTACGCGTTCGTCCTTTACGGTGATGCGGATGCCCTTGTTTAAGAAGGCCATCTCGCGGAAACGCGTGCGCAGGGTATCAAAATCGAATTTGCCCGTCTCAAAAATGCCGGGTTCGGGATTTTCACCGGTCTTCACATCCGGCCAGAAGCGGATGGTGGTACCGGTGCGGTCGGTCTCTCCGATTACTTTGAGATCGTAGAGCACCTTGCCGCGCTCATATTCCTGCTGATAGATCTTGCCGTCCTGATACACGTTTACCTGAAGATGGCTGGAAAGCGCGTTTACAACCGACGCGCCTACGCCGTGCAGGCCGCCGGACACCTTATAACCGCCGCCGCCGAATTTTCCGCCGGCGTGCAGAACGGTGAGGCATACTTCAACGGCTGGACGGCCGACCTTCGGGTGAACGCCTACGGGGAAGCCGCGTCCGTCGTCCTGAACGGAAACGGAGCCGTCGTTATGCAGGCGGACATGGATATTTTTGCAGTAGCCCGCCAGCGCCTCGTCAACGGCGTTGTCAACAATTTCGTATACCAGGTGATGAAGTCCGCGCTCGTCGGTTGAGCCGATATACATGCCCGGACGGCGGCGAACCGCTTCCAGACCTTCCAGGATCTGGATATTACTTTCGTCGTAATTGGTTGCTTTGGCCATTTGCTTAAACCTCTGACTGCAAATTTTCTTACTATATTATTATACCACGTTTTGTGCATTTTTGCATTGTTTCCATGTTATTTATCGCGTCTTTGAATGGGCCGTTTTTTTGCTTTTTCAATATACAAATTCTATCCTTGCAAAATGGTATGCCAGATGGTATAATACGATTAGAAACTTTGTTTTTTCGGAGGATGACTATGTCTCAAGAATGTACGCACAATTGTGATACCTGCCAGCTGAATTGCGAAAGCCGCGAAAACAGCGGTATTCAAAAGGAATTACCCAATGCACAGAGCCGGATTAAGAAGGCGATTGCCGTCGTATCCGGAAAGGGCGGCGTAGGCAAATCCCTGACTACGGGACTGCTTGCGACGATGGCTCAGAGAATGGGCTACAAGACCGCGATTATGGACGCGGATATCACCGGCCCGTCCATTCCCAAAATGTTCAAGTTTTCCGCTGCTGCCGGCGCAGACGAAACGGCGCTGATCCCCGCCGTTACCGCTACCGGCATCCGCGTAATGAGCGTGAACCTCCTGCTTGAAAATGAAACCGATCCGGTAATCTGGCGCGGCCCCGTCATTGCGGGCACCGTCAAGCAGTTCTGGACGGATGTAAATTGGGGCGATATCGACATTATGTTCATCGATATGCCTCCCGGAACCGGCGATGTACCGCTGACCGTGTTCCAGTCGATCCCCGTTGACGGCATGATCGTTGTTACCTCTCCCCAGGAGCTTGTGGGTATGGTCGTGCAGAAGGCCGTTAACATGGCGAGCATGATGAATATTCCGGTCATGGGCATTGTGGAGAACATGAGCTACATTGAGTGCCCCGACTGCGGAAAGAAAATTGAGCTCTACGGCGAAAGCCGCCTGGGCGAGGCCGCCAAGCTTGCCGGTACCGACGTAACCGCCCGCATCCCTGTACAGCCGAAGCTTGCCGCTGCTTGCGACAAGGGCATGATCGAGCTGTTTGAGGGCGACTGGATGGATGAAATGCTGAAGAAGATTCTTTAATAGACAGCATTGATATATTGAGGAGGATTTTATAATGGCTAAGATCATCGGAAAGCCGCTGCCCAATATCCCGTGGGAGCCGCGCAGCGCAGGCTGCACGGACGTCGTATGGCGCTATAGCGGAAACCCCATCGTTCAGCGCGACGCGATTCCCTGCTCCAACTCCATCTTCAACAGCGCCGTAGTGCCCTTTGAGGGCGAGTTTGCCGGCGTGTTCCGCTGCGACGACAAGAGGCGCGAGATGCGCATCCACTCCGCGCACAGCAAGGACGGCATCCATTGGGATATCGAGCATGAGCCCTTTAACCTCGTAAACCCCATTGAGGACGAAGTAGGCCCCTTCATCTACGGCTATGATCCCCGCTGCTGCGAGATCGACGGCGAGTATGTAGTCACCTGGTGCAACTGCTACCACGGCCCGACGATCGGCGTTGCCACCACCAAGGATTTCAAAACCTACGTTCAGAAGGAAAACGCCTACCTGCCCTTCAACAGAAACGGCGTTATGTTCCCCAGAAAGATTGGCGGTAACTACGCCATGCTCTCCCGTCCCTCCGATAACGGCCACACGCCGTTTGGCGATATCTACTATTCCGAGTCGCCGGATCTGTGCTACTGGGGCAAGCATCGCTATGTGATGGGCACCAAGGGCGGCTGGCAGTCCACGAAGATCGGCGCAGGCCCGATCCCGATCGAGACCGACGAAGGCTGGCTGCTGTTCTACCACGGCGTGCTCACCAGCTGCAACGGCTTCGTATATTCCTTCGGCGCATGCCTTCTCGATCTTGAGAAGCCCTGGAAGGTTCTCTACAGAACCGAGCCGTACCTCCTTTCGCCCCAGAAGATCTATGAGCAGGTTGGCGACGTTCCGAACGTAGCCTTCCCCTGCGCGGCTCTGACCGATTCCGAAACCGGCCGCATCGCCATTTACTACGGCGGCGCCGATACGGTCATCTGCATGGCCTTCTGCGAAGTGAACGAAGTAATCGACTTCATCAAGAAGAACAGCAAGGTCTGATCGATAATAACCGATGTTCGCTCGGGGACGTAATCCGTCTCCGGGCGTTTCACTATCTTTAATACCGGAGGGAAGGGTATTTGTTTTACGAAAGACCGAAAAAAAAGATCCGGCGTGCGCCTGAGACGGATAGGGATGCGGGAAGAGAGGAACAGACATACAAGCGAAAGCGCGTGTTTTTCCTTGCAAGGCGTGATTATGGGTACGAAGAGGAAGAGGCTCAAAGAAGAGACGAGCCGGAAAGCAGAAAGCGGTTTTCTATTCTTCGGTTTCTGTTTGAAACGCCCCGCAAAGCCGATGCGCCCGAGGCTGATGAGATGGAAGGATATGTGTCCGAAGCGCGCGAACATGTGCCTGTAAGGCGTAAAAAGCATTATCTTCTGCGCTTTATCGCCGCGCTGATCGCTTTGACGGCGGCGTTTGCGTATCTTTTGTACCTTTTACCCGCAGGCTTTTTCGGCTTTCACAATACCGATCAGTTCAGCGCCGATCATGAGCTTCCGTCCGGGTATACGCATGTGCTTCTGATCGGTACCGACAGGGATGCGGGCGGTACGAGCCGTTCGGATACGATGATGATCGCCTCGATTGCGAAGGGGGATATAAAGCTCACCTCGCTCATGCGCGATACCGGCGTATCGATTCCGGGAAGAAGCGGCGTAAAACGCCTGAACGCAGCCTATGCCTACGGCGGCGCGGAGCTTCTGATAAAGGCGGTCAATGAAAACTACGCTCTTAACGTCACCCGTTACGTACTGGTCGACTACGAAAGCTTTCCAAAGCTCATCGACATGATCGGCGGCTTGGATATGGATATCACGCAGGCGGAAATGGAGCAGATCAACAATAACACCCGCGAGGTGCTGTACCGGAGGGTATTGGACGGTAAAACATCCTACGACGAGGGGCTTAAGGAATACGAAAGCGCACTTTTGTATAAATACGGCGAGGATACGCATTTAAGCGGCATACAGGCGCTGAGCTACGCCAGAATCCGCAATCTGGACAGCGATTACGGGCGCACGCAGCGGCAGAGAAAGCTGCTGTCAGAGGCTGTTTCTAAGATGAAGAGCTTTGTATACAGACCCGTTGCGCTGATCGGAATCGGAACGAGCGCGCTTAATGAGCTTGAAACCAATATGAACGTACTTGAAATCATTTCGCTGGGCCTGAAAGCAGCTACTGCCGGCGGTGTAGAGCAAATGCGTCTTCCCGTAAACGGAACCTATACCGATGACGGCGGCATGTTCTATAATGTGGATTATAAAAAGAATCATGATGCTTTTGTCGAATTTGTGTACGGCGGGGAATAGGGGAGAAGGAAAGTCTATATAAATCCGCAAAAAAAGAAGTCCCGAACGGCTTGGCCGCTTGGGACTTCTTTTACTATGCCTGTCAGGTGGTTTCGCTCTGATAAGCGATGAGGCTTGCTTCGTTCACGCCGTCCAGGGAAAGGAGCTTGTTCAGGAACGCTTCGCTCTTTTCTACGCGGACTTCGTAGGTTACTTCGATGCCGTGCGCGGTGATGGTCTTGCTCTTGAGCTTCTGATAGCGGAGCTGGCGCATTACCTGAAGCGCAGCGTTTTCCGCGCCGCCTGCCATGCGCATTACGAGCAGATAGCTGTCAGCGGACTTGCCGGTGATGTAGCGAAGCACGAATACGAGCGCCGCAATGCCTACGACGGCGATGGCTGCCAGGAAGTACTGGCCTGCGCCGATCAGAATGCCCATGGTGAGCGCCCAGAACATGTAAGCGGTGTCCAGCGGATCCTTAACCGCCGTACGGAAGCGGACGATGGAGAGCGCGCCGACCATACCCATGGACAGCTGCAGGGAGTCGCGGATACACATAACGACGGGGGCGGTGATGGTGGTCATGAGAACGAGGGTGAGACCGAAGTTGTTGGAGAACATCACACCGCGGTAGTTCTTACGATATACCCAGTAGATGAACAGACCCACTACAAAGGCCATGATCAGCAGGAAGAGGATGCTGAGCCAGGAGTTCGGCGTAATGGACTGGGAAGCGAAAATTTCGGCAATGCTTGCTTTGTTCACAAGGTTTTCCCCTTTCAATCTTACGTATTTGCGTTATATATCAATGCCTTCACGAGGCAAAGACGCACATGTTTATCACTAAATGTCCAGAGGCTCGAATCTTCTGCACAGCACATATTTCGATATGGCGCTGCGCTCGGTAGGCGTGTCGTTTAAAAGCTCGGATATGAAATCGGGAAGGAAGCGGTTGTATTTGACTTCCAGAATTTCCCTGCCCGTATCCAGCGGACTTACCGTGAATATGTCCTTTGAAAACAGGTCCGTGCTGAAAAGACCGGTTTTTAATCCCTTGTCGAAGGTGATTCTTACGTTCTCCGTGGGATATACGAACGTCTCGCGCGTGTAATCCACGATGACGACCGGGTGCATGAGGCGGGTTCTCATCTCGCGGTACATATCGTTTAGGAGCGGATTGTCGATCGAGGAAAGCCCCTTCGGGTTTCCTGCGATCAGCTGGTCGCACAGTTTTCTGGATATACGCGCCGAGCTTTTCTGAATCAGATCGCCGATCTTGCGCTTGCGCTCCAGGAATATCGCCTGATCCGACAGATTATAGATGCGGATGCGGTACTTATCGCGGGACATGTAGCCGTAGGTCTTGTCGTAATAGGCTGTGTCGTAGGCATCGTCAAAGTACAGGGATCGGATAAAGTATTCGCCCTTTTCATCCGCGTGGGCGTCGGCGGTCATGAGATAGCCTAATTTGTGACCTAAAGCCATCATGTCGCCGCGGTTGATGAAGTATTTGAGCTCATGCCTTTCGGGCATTAAGCTTCTCGTTCCTTCCTGCAAAGAATCATCCCTTTCCAAGGCCTTTGGCGCTTACTTGAATTCCACGGGCTTTTTGTTGTCGTCGAGCATGGTGACAGTTTCCAGAAGCGTACCAAAATACTTCTCCATTTCGGCTTTGCTGAGTACGTTCGAATAGAAATACAGAAGTCTGCCCGGGCGCTGCGCTGCGTAATTTTTGAGCTTTCTTACTTCCGCATCGAATTCGCTTCGAGAAATGTTCCATCTGCTCAGATGCTGGTCAAGCTCGGGTTCCAGTTCCTGAAGACGGCGCTCAATCTTGCCGAGCACAGATTCCGACGACCATTCGTTTTCCAGCTTGTCGGCGAAATAGGTGAGGAACTGATCCTTGCAGACCGGGTTTTTCATAAGAGCGATAAACAGCGAGTTATCGGTCTTATTGCTCGTACCTACGCCGCCCGGCGTCAGCCAGCGTCCTACGGAGTTGGTATCCGTGTAGAATGCCCAGTCGGTATCGAAGAATATCCAGCGCCAGCGGCCGTCGGTTTCATCGGTGCGGTACTTCTTTACGTTAAGGAGGTCCGTATTTCCCGTAAACATCTGAACCGCTACATATTCGAGATAATTGTCTACATCCACATACTGATTGACGTAGGCAAGCTCTTCCGCCGTTTCAATACCGTGCTTGGCGTACCATTCCTTGATCTCCAGCCAGGTATCGACCGAGCCCTTCATCAGCTTCGTATTGCCCTTTACAAGGTCAATCGTGTCCTTGATTGCCGGATCCCAATCTTCCCACTGACAGATGGAGAAGGTGTTGATGCGCTCACGCATGTAGTAATGGCCCCAGTATTCGCCGTTCAGGTACAAAATCGCATGATCGGTATCCTGATACATGACGGAGGAACCAGCGGTGAGCGAGGTCAGAATGCTGTCGCGCATGTGGCTCTTATTTACGTCCTGACCGGAATTTCTGAACAGGAACGACTGATATTCCGTGTAATCGCGGTTCGGGAACAAAGGCGCATTGAAGCGGTTGGAGCCGTATTCCGAACGGGCGATGACCTTGAACGGCTTCTGACTTTCCGCGCGGCTGTACTGGCCGTGCAGGCGGACGCCGCAGCCCTGAGAGAGGATGGCAGTGCCGTCCAGATCAAACAGCTCTACGTTAGCGGGCTTTTCCCAGGTCATCCAGAAGTTAGCGCCGTTATCGAGCGAGCCGTAGGGTGAAGTGGGGCGTGCGTTCGGGCCGAATACGTACAAACCTTTGTTGTAATCCCACAGGTCATAGGGGTTCATGACCAGGGATGCTACTTTCATGGTGTGGCTTACGCCGACAAAGTAGGTCTGGGTGTTTACAAGGGAGGTAATATGTCCGCTCTTTACGGTGATCGCGCGGACGACGGTGGTATTCGTAATCGTGATGGGGCCGGTATACTCGTGCGTCTGATAGAAATCCGTGCGCTCGTTTGCAATGCGCGGATCCAGCTGGAAGCGCGTACCGTTTATGTTGTTGGGATCGGGCGTGGAGGAATCAAGCGTATAGTAGATCACGGCGCCCGGTTCGCACGAAAGCGTAAGCTCGATTACTTCTCCTGCCGGATACAGACCGCCCTGAACGCTGAAGGTGGGCTTGGACATGCGGGACACATGGCCGGTAGAAGCGTTGGCTGTGAGCGGCGTAGAGGCGGAAAGATAGTAGAAGCCGTTTGCGCCGCGGATTCTGCCGTAGGAGATGTTGGAATACTGATTTCCGAGGCTTACGCGGTCGACGATCTTTCCGGTGGGATCGGAAAGCACGAGCGTTTCGCCGCTGTTGGAGGAAAGACGGAAATTGGTATGGTAGTAACCGCCGATGTTGTCGTCAAGGCCGGAAAGCATCAAGCCCATATAGCCGCCGGACTGTATGCGCGCGCCCTCGGGGAACTGCCACTTTCTGGGTGCGGCAGGATCGTCCGAAACGCCCCAGCCGGAAAGGTCAACGGGAAGATTGGAGGTGTTGTAAAGCTCAAGCCAGTCATAGGATGCGCCGGAGGAATTCGCAACGCTGGTCGAAGCCATGACTTCGTTCACGATAACCCCGGTTGTATTTTGCGCCGCGAACTGACCATCGATCAGCGCGGCGCTTTCGTAACTGTTAGACATGCCCGGAGTGGGCGGCAGCATCGTTGTCCAGGAGTCGTCCGCCTGACGGGAATACGATTGATCGTCCTTGAGGAGATCGTATTCCACGCGATCGATCATCTGGCCGGCGGCGTTGGAAAGGATTACGCATTCCTTTTCCGTGTTCAGCTTAAAGCCGGTGTGCAGGTTCTGTCCGGGCGTATTGCGGTCATAGCCGGATGCATATATAAGAAGATATTCGCCTGCACCGATGGACACGTTCGGGAACTGCCATTTCTGAAGATTGTCTTCGCTGTCGGAAAGGAAGTAGCCGTTCAACGATACGGTGTAATTGGAGGAATTGTAGATTTCAATCCAGTCCAGATATTCGCCGTTCTCGTCGGGCGCGAAGGTGACGTTGGAAGCCATGAACTCGGTGATCATGATGGGGCTTTCAACGGTCTGGCGGTTGTCGCTGATCAGCACGTGATTTTCCTTCGTGTTTGCAAGGAAGGGCGTGTAATCATCCGTGATTACCCATTCGCCGTCGATTTCGGCGTAAGATTGGTTGGAGCTCATGGGCGGGATGTTCAGCGTCTGAATCGCAACATCGGAGCTGTTGAACAGAATCAGCGTATCGCCTGCCGCCGAAATCTTGAACGGCGCGTGATAGGCGTAGCCGTAGTTGTTGCGGATGGTGCTTGTGCAGTATACTATGGTGCTTTCGCCGCTTTTCAGGGTGTGGTTCGGGAATTCAAAGTATTTGAGCATGATGCTCGTGTCCTTCGCAAGCTTGTAGCCGTGCAGGTTTACGCTTGAGGAGGATACGTTTGTAATCTCGATCCAATCCGGATAATCGCCGGTGTCATCCTGAATGGCGGAGGAGTTGGAGGACATAACCTCGGTGATGCGGATGCTGACTGCCGCATCTACTTCGGGAACGCGATTGCTTTGATTGGATACATGGATGCCGCTGGGGAAATGCTTCTGAAGGAAAAAGCATGCTACCGCAAATGCGACTGCCGCAAGGAAGATGAAAAGAATTTTGCGGTCAGCTGCGGGCTTGGGCGCGGGCTTTCTCGCCGGTGCGCTTGCCGGTCTTTTTGCGGCGGCAGGACGCGCCTGAGGTCTTGCGGCCTGCGGACGATTAGACGGATTTCGAGCCGCACCCTGCGCTCTCTGAGGAGCGGCGGCCGGGCGGCGATTGGCTGTGGTGTTTGACGGCTTCTTCTGCAAAACAGTATGCCTCCGTATATCTTCGGCGCTTTCGCACCCGAATAATAATTGACGCTAAAAACCAAGTATCATTATAGCATAACAGTGTTCTCTTTCCAGTTCCGTTTTGTTAATTTCGCGGATAATACCGCTGAAGTGCTCACTGGGTAAACGCCAGCACGTCAAAACCGAGCGTCTGACAGCATTCGTCCGTCGGCGAGCCGGGCGTAACTACAAAGAGGATCGATGCGCCCGCATCGAATGCGTCCTCTGCGATGAAGGTGATGCTGTCCGGCAGAAGCACGGCTTTCAGGGATGAAAGATTCGTAAACGCGCCAGACGGGATCGAAGTTACCTTTGTTTCCGTAAGATCTATGCATTCTATGGTTCCTGCGCCTGTAAACGCGCCTTCATGGATTTCCTTTACGGCCGCCGGAAGCGTTAATGTGCCGGCGGGCATTATGATCGTAAAGGGATGCCCGTTTTCCACCGAGTAGAAGTGTGCGCGGGAACCGGGCGCGCCCATAAGACGTACGTCCTGGGGGAAGGCGCCGGGTTGAATTTCCGTAACCGTGTCGGGGAGGATGATCGTGCCCGGCGGCGTCTTTGTAAATGCATTTTCCTTAACGGCGGTCACGGGATAGGTTTTATACTGCGCCGGTATTTCGAGCGTATCGGCGCTCATCGTATATCCGGTCACATGCGCTTCATTTTCTTCAATTGTATAGATAATGCCGTTTTCGTCGATCTCATCGTTTACTTCCATCATATAGTCCGGTATTTTCATTGCGCACCAGCCGCTGCTTCCGGCGCTGGATATGCACCAACCCCAGTTGTAGGAGGAGCCGGGACAGGTTTCATACACGCGGATCGTCATGTCGGGATAGAGATAGCCTAAGGATGTGTAGCTGGTTCCGGGGCCTTCGCGAAGGTTCAGGGAGGTGGAAACCGTAATCCGGTATTCGGGGAAGGATTCCGATGCGGTTTCGCCGTACTCCACGATAAAGCCGGCGTTCGTGAGCGTTTCATTTTTCAAATCCAGCCAGCTTCCGTTTTCGTCCTGCGCAAGGCGGCCGTTTGTATTTGCGCCATAGGACGCAATGGGATAACCCGAAGCCCAATTGTTTTCCGCAAAATCATCCGAGAAGCTTTCGCCCGTCGACCAGATCCAGTTGCCGTTTGTGTATCTGCCGCCGAGCCAGCATGCGCCGCCGGATTTCTCTATCAGGGACGAAACGGCGTTTAACTCCTCCTGCGTCCGGACGGATGCAAGATATCCGCCTTTGATCGAGGCAAACGAATTTGCATAATCCCATGTGAACGCGCCGGAGTAGTATTCATAGGTTTTTCCGTTTGCCGTAATCACCGCGTCCGGCTCTGTTTCCGCTTCCAGTGATTTTTCCCATACGGCGTAGAGGGTGACGCTTTTATTGTCGGAATAGGTGTCGCCGGGTTCGAATTCTACGCCGGAAGCATTGGCGCTTCTGGCCCAGCCTGCATGGGAATAGCCGGTTCTGACAGGAGATGCGGTAGAGAGGAGCAGCGGAATTCCTTCTTTTTTGGTCTGCGCCGCAGGTGCGTTTTTTCCGCCGTTTGCGTGATAGGAAACGGTATAGCTCGCAACTGTTCCGCCGTAATTTACCCAATAGATATTCACCGCGTTCGTTCCGCGCGTCACGCCCTTTACGTAGCGGTTGGCGGGGATTTCAAAGTATACGCAGAAGTAATACGCTGCGTCGTATGCGCCCTGCGCGGTATTGGGAACGTTTTTTAAGTAGGTTCCCACGCTCTTTTTATTGTTTTCAAGCTCATATACCAGATAGCCCAATTGTCCTTCCAGACTTTTCCAGCTTTCAAAGCCGTTTCTTTCACAGTAATTGATCAAGGACTGCCTTCTGGAATTCCACTGGCATATGCCGTAAGCGTTTCCGCTGTCGCCGATGGCTTCCGGATTGAAATTGCTTTCCGAGCGGATATTGGAAAGAATGCCGCAGACCGCAGCCTTGTTCAATCCGTAGTTTTCGGTAAGATATGTATAAATTATTTCAATATTTTCCTGCGTGCCTGCTTTCGCCGAAGACAGTATAAACGGCAGAATCAGCGCGACAAACAGGCAGGAACCCCATCGATATAAGCGCTTCATGTATAATTCTCCTTTGTATGCGTATATACCGTATACTCGCTAATACTATACACTATTACGGAAGAAATGTCAAACTTTGCGCTTATGTTCGAAAACTTTAAGAATTCGCTACATAATTACCATAGTTAGATGCGGGTTTTCACCACATTATACGTATATAATTGTATTACTAAAAACAGGAGGCATTCAAATGGCGAGAGTGAAAAAGAAAAAAAGTCTGCTCAGGCGGATAATCAGATGGATGATCGCGCTCATCATTCTGGGCATTGCGGGCGTGGCGGCATATTTTGTGTATATTCCGATGTTAAAGGCAAAAATCACGACGACGTACGACGCCTATCAGGCGACAACGGGCACCATTTCAAACAGCCTCAGCTTTTCGGGAAATGTGAATGTGATCAGCAGCGAATATCTGTATCCGTCCGGAAACGGCACGGTGCGGGACATTTATGTGTCCGACGGCAGCGAAGTAGAAGAGGGCGACCGTCTTGTCCGCCTGTCAACCGGAGAAACAGTAAAGGCAAATTTTGATGGAACCGTGAACGATGTTATGGTTGAAAAGGGAGATTCGGTAAGCGGAAGCACGCAGCTTTGCCAGGTGGTGGATTTTTCCAACATGAAGGTTACGATGCGCGTGGACGAATACGATATTTCCAAGGTATATGTGGGACAGGAATGCATTGTTACGGTCACGGCGCTTGAAAAATCGTTTCCGTCGGTGATATCGCACATCAACCGCCTTTCCGCATCTAACGGAAATGTAGCATATTATACGGTTACGGCGACGGTGGAAGTTACCGAGGATGTGCTTCCCGGAATGCAGGCGACCATCTCCATTCCCAAAGAGCAGGCCGTGGACGTAGTGGTTGTAAAAATGGATGCGCTTTCCTTTGATCCTTTCAACAACGCCTATGTGTATGTGATGAATGATGAGGGAAAGCTGGAGGCAAGGAGCGTAACCGTGGGTGTTGACAACGGAAACTACATTGAAATCAAAAGCGGAATTGCAAGCGGAGAAATGGTGTATGTGGAGGTGGAGGAAGAGGTTACGGCCGCTTCCGGACTTGCCGGGCTGTTTAATCGGATTTCGGGCGGAAATAATGTAAGGATCAACGGCATGGGCGGAAGAAGCACTATGAGCGAAAACCGGAACGGAAACTGGAGCAGCGGTCAGAACAGATTTCCGGGCGGTTCGAGGTGACGGATATGCCGAATGACTTTTTCCGTATGAAGGGGATCTGTAAAACCTATCAGGTTGCCGAAGATATGCTGATGGTGCTTAAGGATGTGGATCTTGAAATCGAAGAGGGCGAATACTTAAGCATACTCGGACCTTCGGGCAGCGGCAAATCTACGCTTATGAATATTATCGGCTGTCTGGATGTACCTACGGATGGCGAATATGTGCTGGGCGGTCTTCCGGTGAGCGATATGGATGAAAAGCGCCTTGCGGGAATCAGAAACAGGGAGATCGGTTTCATATTTCAAAATTCGCAGCTGCTTCAAAGGCTGGATGCGCTCAAAAATGTAGAGCTTCCTTTAATATATGCGGGCGTTCGTCCGAGGGAAAGAACCGGACGGGCGAAGGAGATGCTTGAAAAGGTGGGGCTTTCCGACCGAATGCATCATTATCCCAATCAGCTCTCCGGCGGTCAGCAGCAGCGCGTCGCCATCGCAAGGGCGCTGGTTACGCAGCCGAAGCTTCTGCTTGCGGATGAACCCACAGGCGCGCTCGATCAGAAGACGGGCAGACAAATCATGGCGCTGTTTGACGAATTGAGCCGGGAAGGGAAAACCATTATCATGATCACGCACGATATGAATATTGCAAAATATGCAAAGCGCGTGGTTCATATTATCGACGGCTGCCTGACGGCGGATGAAGGAGGCGGCGCATGAGGTATATACAAAAGCGCGTGTATGTCGTATGGGAATGCCTCAGGATGTCTTTTAGCAACATTCGGAATAATCGGATGCGCTCCTTTTTGACCATTTTGGGCATTATGATCGGCGTTACCGCCGTCATCGCGCTGATTACTACGATATCAGGCGTTTCGAGATCCATTTCCGATTCGTTTTCATCGATGGGCGCGGGTCAATTGACCGTATCGATATCCGGAAGCGATTTGAAGCCGGGCTTAAACGCAGAAAACCTGGATGAGATTCAATCGCTTGAGCATGTGGACGGCATTACGCCGAGTGCAAGCCTAAATGTGAGCGCTGTGCGCGCAGGCAAAAGGGATACGGGCATCTCCGTATCGGGAAAAAACGCATATTATTTTGCGCGCGAAGAAGACCTGGTTTCGAGAGGACGGGCGATCAATCATTTGGATGAGGAGCGGAAAAG
Organism: Clostridia bacterium; assembly: GCA_017396845.1. Classification (GTDB taxonomy): domain Bacteria; phylum Bacillota; class Clostridia; order Christensenellales; family Aristaeellaceae; genus SFHK01. The sequence goes on along the minus strand of JAFQKQ010000087.1, from coordinate 11,470 downwards.
CTGTGTATGCCTGATCGGCCCGGAGATCATGGAAACCTTTTTCTACGGCGTAAATCCGCTGGAGAAGACCATCTATTTAAACGGTATTGAATTTGCCGTTGTGGGACTTTTATCGGAAGACGCTGATTCCGATGTAATGATTCCGTATACCACGGCGCTTAAAATGAACAGCGAGGCGTTTATCAAGCAGCTCACCGTGTATCTGGACAGCGCAGAGTCTTCCGATATCGTAAAGGAATCGCTTGAGTTTGCGCTGGACGAAATGTTCTCCTTTGAAGAGAATACATATTCGATTCTTACGATGGAAGCGCTTGAGAACACCATGAGCGAGCTTCTGGGCATGATGAGCGCGTTATTGGGCGGCATCGCGTCGATTGCGCTGGTGGTCGGCGGAATCGGAATTATGAACATGATGCTTACGTCCGTCACCGAGCGCACGAGTGAAATCGGCCTTAAAAAAGCGCTGGGGGCGCTTCCGGGCGAGATTCAAATGCAGTTTCTGATGGAATCCTTCATGCTGTCCGTAATCGGCGGCGTGATTGGCGTAATCCTTGGAATGATTCTGAGCATGCTCATGTGCAATTTTATGGGAACAAAGTTCTATGTATCCTACGGTGCAATCGGGCTGGGCGTGGGCTTTTCGGCGGCGGTCGGCATCGTGTTCGGATGGGCGCCCGCACGAAAAGCCAGCAAATTAAATCCCATCGACGCGCTCAGAAGCGCCTGAAGGGGAGGAGAATGATGAAAGGAACAAGAGCTGTTATCATCTGCCTTTGCGCATTTCTGCTGCTTTCGGGCATAAACGGTGTGTTTGCAGAGGAACAGATTCCCGTGTCTTCCCCCGGAGAAGCGGAGGAGGAGACGGGCGGTACGCAGGGCGAAGGCGAAGAAACGGGCGGCGAAAGCGGCGAAACAGATGATGCGGATAAGCGCCCGGAGACGATAACCCTTTGGCATATGCTCGCCCTGGTTGGAAAAGAAGAGGAGTATGCCCGGGCCGAAAGCACGGAGGAGCTTGAAAACCCGCACAGCATAAATGCGGATGAGTATACGGCTGATATAAAGATGCTTGCGCGGGAATATGAAGGCTTTGAAGCTGATGAAATTGAGGAATTCGTAAACGGCGACGGATATGTATATGAAGCAGAAATCAGATACAAACGAATCAGTTTTCCTTTGACGATTGTTTATCACGGGCCTGATGACGGCGTGTTTGAGTTAATTGAACCGATTCATTTGATGATGGAATACGGCGCTCAGTTTGAGTTTGCATCGCCGGAAGCGGAAGGATATGAAGCGGATATAAAAATCGTCTCGGGATGCATGCCGGTAGGCGGCGCGGAATTTACGGTAGTATATTCCGCCGTATCCGCATCAACCCCATCCGAGCCGGGCGGCGACGCAACGCCGTCGGAACCGAGTGACGATGCAACCCCATCCGAACCGGGCGGCGACGCAACGCCGTCGGAACCGGGTGACGATGCAACCCCATCCGAGCCGGGCGGCGACGCAACCCCATCCGAACCGGGCGATGACGCGACACCGTCGGAACCGGGGGGCGACGCAACACCGTCGGAACCGGATGATTCCGGGAAGAAGCCGTCCGGATTCAGACCTTCCGGCGGGCGCGGAGGCATGACGGGCGCAGGCACTGTAAAACCCGGAGAGGCGGCAACCATTGATCATGCCAAGGGCAAACGCGATCTTACGGCGCACTGGGGCGTTCAGCCGGAGATAAAAAGCGGTGAAACGACCGTGCTTACAATCGGCGGAGAAAAGATCGGCATAGCGTTTTATAAAGGCGGAGAGGAAAGCGCGTTTTCTGCCGAGATTTTTTCGGAGGAAGACCGTGTGTATTTGGGCCTCTCAAGCGGCGGGAGAGGGACATGGAAAATCAACGGCTTTGCGATCAGAATTTTACGAGAGAGCGGAATCGATGCTATACGGCTCTTATGTACGGATTACATAGCGGAGATATCCACAAGCGCGTGCGCATCGGGCGATGATTACGCGTATCTGAAATCCATGGGCGTAGGAGAAAGGCGAATGGAATACACCGTTTCGTTTGAAGGAATGGGAGATCCCGTTAAGACCGCATATGCGGATGGGGAAACGGTTGATGTAAGTCTTGAAATTGAGTTTTTTGGAAGGGAGGATGGTTCGTGAAAAGAATATGCCTGATACTTACGCTTCTGAGTTTGCTTTTTGCTTTGCCTGCACACGGCGAAACGAAGAAGGTTATGTATGAGGGGAAAGTAACGGCGGTCGGCGTTAAGGAGATTGATTCACCGGCTGCGGGAATACTGGAAAGCCTGCTGATGGAAGCGGGCATGACTGTGGAGGCCGGCGAGGAGCTTGGGTGCGTAGGCGCAATACGCGTATACGCCGAAACGGACGCAAGCATATCCGGATTGTTCGTTTCAGAGGGTGAAAGCGTGAGCAAAGAGGCGTTTTATCTGGAGCCCAGAGAAAAATATACGCTGAAGGCCAGCGCGTACTACGCTTTTGAGCGGGATGACAACCGCTTTGTCCATCCCGGAGAGACGGTGCACCTTTGCTGCGTGAAGGATTCCAGTCATTTGGGCATAGGGCGCGTAACGAGCGTTGACGGAGACGAATTCACCATTGTCACTTCGCACGGGGCGTTGTATCTGGGCGAGGCGGTCAATGTGTTCAGGAAGAACGACTATCATTATTCCTCGCGCATCGGACGCGCGACGGTGTATCGTTCGGATTTGCTGCCCGTGGCAATCGACGGAACGATTACGAAGCTCTATGTGGAAGAGGGAGACCGCGTGGAAAAAGGCGAAGCGCTTTTGGAATATGTGCAGGGCGAGAATACGGACGGCAGCATAATTTCAAAGGAAAGCGGAATCGTTCTGGCAGTTTATAAATCGGCGGGAGACAGCGTAGCAGAGGGCGAAAAAATCGCCGAAATCTGCACAATGGATATGCTGAAGATGACAATTGCCGTACCCGAAACTGAAATCAACGGAATTTCGGCGGGCGATACGGGATATGCCGTATTTGCTTCCGATCCCGAGCAAACGAGAGTAACGCTTACGGTGGACGCAGTGCTCGCGGTTTCTTCGGGCGAAGAAGGGGAAGCGGAATACGAAGTGCATCTGACAATTGAGGATAACGGTTTATACAGGATCGGGCAGAACGCAGATGTTTATCTGTAATGCCTCTGGACGGCTTAACAAATGAATAAGGAAAATGGGAGGAAATGATATGAAGAGCGGGATTCGAATTGTGATTGCGGCGGTATTGCTGGCGCTGGTTTTGAACGGAGCGGCGCTTTCCGAGCGGCAGATGACCTATGACGGCATTGTGAAGGCGAAGGGCGCCGTCAGCATAACGGCTCCGATCGGCGGAGAAGCGGGCGATGAAAGCTGGCTTGCGGGACAGAGAATCGAAAAGGGCGACATTGTGCTTACGCTACTCCCCGAAATCGTCACCGCATCCGAAAGCGGAACTGTGAGAGGCATATTTGCATCTGCCGGAGACAGCGCGGATGTTTGTGTAAATCGATACGGCGCGGTTTTATATATTGAAACCGACCGCACGTATACGCTGAGCGCGTCCACGGAGAAAGGCTATGATTCGGATGAAAACAAATTCATACATACCGGCGAAACCGTGTATCTTTCCAGCATTTCGAACGCAAAACAGGTGGGAAAGGGTGTTATCACTCAGGTAAACGGCTCTGAGTATACCGTAGAGGTACGGGAAGGAGAATTTGTCATTTCCGATACCGTAAATATATTCAGAAGCGAGGACAGAGAATCCAAGAGCCGCATTGGACGCGGAACCGTTCAGCGCGTGAATCCCACCGCATACACGTCGACCGGAAGCATTTACAGGATGCTGGTTAAAGAAGGACAGCATGTCGCTGCGGGAGAAGCGCTCTATGAAACGCTTTCGGGAACCTATGACGGATATTATTCCACGGGCAATACCGTTGTAAGCGATATTTCCGGCATCGTTGAAAGCGTTGGTTATACTGCGGGCAATCCCGTCAATAAGGGCGACAGCGTTTTGAACGTGTACCCCGACGGAAGCATGTATATTGAAATCACCATTCAGGAAATCGATCTTGCGGGCATTTGCGAGGGCGATCCAGTTCAGATCGAATTCATGTGGAACGAAGGCGAAGCGGAAATGATTCCCGGCGTCGTATCGTTTATTTCTATGATCAGCTCGTCTCAGACCGGAGAAGCCGCGTATACCGCAAGAGTTGATTTTGAAGCGGATGCATCTGTGCGCCTTGGCATGACCGCAATTGTGTATACGGTTGACGAAGCCTCGGAGGATGCGGAGGATATTCCGGAGGATGCGGAGGAATAGCGGCGAAAAGTAAACAGGAGACGAAGCCATAAGACGATATTAAGAGGCTTGTGTATTTTACGCAGACGGTTAACCGGCATGCCGCAGCATTTCCGGGAGTGCGATCTGCGCTAAATCACAAGCCTCTTGGCGTTCTTTTTCAATGGGAGCTTGACGGATTACAATAAGAAGCGCGGCGCCTGCCGGGCAGCTTGGTTCCGTTCCTTACATTCACGGTATCGCGTGCGGAAGGCTGGGGGGTACAAACGCCGTGATTTTCAAATGCGGTTTCAAATGCGAACGGTCTTTCCGGCGGGAATATGAACTACGTCTTTATCGATCAGCGTCCAAACGTCTATGGACGAAGGATTATGTACGATTTTCATATCTACGGAGAACTCAAGGGCTTCGTAAGCCTTTACATAATCGTACACTTCGATATTGGTTGCGTACCATATATCATCGCGGTTTCCGATTTTTTCAAGGAATTCTTCGATTACGTTCCAGTTATCGTTTCCTTCAAATTCATAGGCGTGTCCCCAGAGGTAGAAAAGATAGCCGTCTTTGCGGTCGGTGGGGGCGGTATTCAGGAACTCATCTGCCAGATCCATGAGCTTCGGATTGTTGTGATGGCAGGTTGCACCCATTTTCAGCCAATCCTTGGGAATGTCGAAATTCAGGCGCGTTTCGGTGGTTCGGGAATATGCGATCCCTGCGAGGCGGAGGATATCGCATACATTGTCATTATAGGTGCCGTAAGGGTATGCCATTCCCCGGATGATGCAGCCGAAGGTATCTTCCAGCGCTGCGCGGTCGCAGATGACGTCATACATGGCGGAGGCGGTGGGCACGGATTCCAGGAACGGGTGGGTATAGGCGTGAACCGCGACCTCGATATCGTCGCCTTCATACGCCTTTATAATAGAGGCTTTATCCATTCGGCGGTGAACCTGACCTTCGGGATAGCGGACGCCCTCCTTGGCGAAGAGGCCGGCGTTGATATTGAAGGTGCCTTTTACGCCGTATCTGCGCATAATTTCGATCAGGCGCACATCCTGTTCCACGCCGTCGTCATAGCTCATGGTGAATGCTTTGAGAAGTCCTCCGGGGAAGCGAAGCTTTTTCTTTTGCATATGTGTTGCCTCCGATGATTTATTCTTTGTCGGCGAAATCGCCGTCAGATTCGAAGGGTGTTCCGTCATTGCCGTCCGATTCGTCTTCCGGCGGCAATGCTTCTTCATCGATATACAAACTGTCTGAAAGCTCGTTTGCCTTTTCAAGCGCGCCGAAGGGCACAAAAATCGAGATTTCGTCAAGCCTGAGCGCCGTGGACATTCCGAATGCCCCGGCTACGCCGCCGGTGGCGTTGAAGGGAATCTCGGCTTCCGCAAGGAGGCCTTTCAGTATTTCCGCGCGCATATAGTCGTACTTTCCCAGCAGCACCGGATCGCCGGGGGTTATTTCGCGCAGGCGGTAAAACAGGCATTTCGGACATTTTCTTTCGTTTTCATACAGCCTTTGACATAAGGGACAATACAGTGCCATCAATCATCGGCTCCTTTCATCAATTGCGTCTGCGGCCGCGGTTTGCGATGGAGAGCAGACGGAGCAGCTGAAGCGCCGCCATGAGCGCGGAGGCCACATAGGTCTTGGCGGCTGCGGACAGCACCTCGTTTGCGCCGTTTCTTTCGTCGTAATCCACAATGCCGAGTTGGGTGAGATTTGCAAGGGCGCGAGAGGAGGCGTTGTATTCAACGGGCAGGGTAATCAGCGTAAACAGGAATACGAGGCCGTACAGCGCGATGCCCGCCCAGAGAAGCGGTTCAAAGCTCAGAATCAGACCGAATATGAACAGAGGCCAGGCAAGACGCGAGCCGATGCCGGTGGTCTGCGCGCAGAGGGTTCTGAGCATCAGAGGGCCGTACTGCTCCTTGTGCTGAAGGGCGTGACCGGCTTCGTGCGCGGCTACGCCTACGGCTGCGATGCTCGGGCTCATGTAGGTGGCTTCGGAAAGCCTGAGCACGCGCCTGGACGGATCGTAATGATCGCTCAGATGTCCGCGCGTCATTTCGATTTTTACATCGTGAAGGCTGGCGCTGTCGAGAATCATTCGTGCCGCCTGGCTTCCTGTGATTCCGCGCCGGGTAGGCACCTGACTGTATTTGTTGAATTTACTGTTCACCATCGATTGCGCGATAATTGAAAAAACGAAAGCAGCTATGATCAGTATGAAAATAGTAGATTGATTAAGCATTTTTATACCTCCATTTGTTTTTACAGTGATATTATACCACAGTTTTCTTTCGTTTACTACGAGTTGCGCCCAAAAATACAATGAGATGTTTCAAATGTCAGTCTGCGCGCATATCCGTTAGCTTCCATGCGCCAGACAGCATTTCGCAGGAGTAATATATGGGGAGCGCCCGGGCAAATGACGGATGAAGCATCTGAAACGCGGCGACGGCGTTTCTTCCGTCAGGCGGAGAGAATCTGAATATGGCCGATGCAGAGGTGGCTTCGGCGATTTCTTTTGCGCTTTCATCCATTGCCGTGCCGGGAGCGAAGCATTCTTCTGTTTCGTCAAACAGCTTCAGCTGCATGCATTCAAGCGCGTGCATGGCAAGAAATGCCGGCGCCGCCGCCTGAAAGCTGCCGGCGGGATGCTGATAGATTGCGCTTTCTTCCGCCTGAAACACACCGCCCTTTAATGCGTATTCGCTTTTTCGAATGTGTCCGGCAAGGTCGCCGATTTCCTCCGTAACGATAAAGCGCCCGGCGCCCAATGAGGTAATTTCGCATCCGACGACGGAAAGAAGCGGGCTTTTTGCGCCGAATACGAAGGCTGTCAGATATTTTTCGCCGCGTTCCGTATCGCCGGAGGCGTACAGGATTCCGTCCGCTTCCGATATGCGCGGCTTTTTGGCGCCGCTTGGAAGCGGAATGGAAAATGCGTTTTCGCCGTCCTCCGACTCCAGACGGGTCTCGCCTCTTCCGCTGACCATGACAAGAGACGTATGCTCGCTTACGATTTTTACGCGCGCGGGCGGATCGGTATAGATCCTTTCCGGGCTCAGTTCAATTTCCGTAATTCCAAACGGCCATTGTATGGCGTATACACCCCGTGCGGCGGCGATGGACTCGGGTACGGGAGCGCCTTTTGAAAACGCGATCCGGCTGTAGAGCGGAAGCATGTATTCCTGTAAAGGCTTGAATTCCAGATAAACGGCTCCGTACGCCTGAATGGGGCGGAATACGGGGGCGTCCGGGCGGATTTCGCCGGAAAATTCGCCGTTTATGTATATCAGTCCGTCTGTCTCGCTTGAAAGCATGAGCATAGGATGCATGTTATGTCCCTCCCTTAAAGGTATCTGATTGTACGTTGTGCGTCCGGGGAAAATGCCCGCGGTTTCAAAAGAGATAAAGAATGTTTATTGTTTTGACATGCAATGTAGACTAAATTATGATATAATATTACTGTTAATATCGGAGTAGGAGGGCATTGTATGACGAACGGAAGTATACAGTTCTGGGATTTCGGCGTTTGGCAGCTGGTGATTATAACAGCGGTGCTGATGGGCGCCATGCTGGCTGCAAACGCACTCAGAAGAAAAATAGCGTTTCTTCGCCGCTCACTGATCCCTGCAAGCGTGCTTGCGGGATTTATTGTGCTGATTGTCAGCGGACTTTATGAACTGATCACGGGCGAAAAAATGATGAATCCGTCCATGCTTGAAACGCTTACTTACCATGGTCTGGGCCTGGGCTTTGTGGCGCTTGCGCTCAGAAGACTCGACAAACAGAGAAACGCAAAGGCGAGGCGGGATATATTCAACACCTCGCTCGTGGTTGTAAATACGTATCTTGTGCAGCTGGTAGCGGGTCTTATTATATCCCTTGCGCTTTTCTATATGATCGGCTCCTTTGCCGCTTCCGGCGCATTGCTTCCTATGGGCTTTGGTCAGGGCCCCGGACAGGCGTACAACTGGGGACATAATTTCCAGGAAAAAGGCTTTGACGGCGGAACCTCGTTCGGTCTTTCGATTGCTGCATGCGGGTTTATCGTTGCATCCGTCGGAGGCGTAATTTACCTCAATTCGCTTCGCAGAAAGGGCGTTGTAAAGGTATATGACAACGCCGCGGAAATGGAACGCGTCTCTGCCGAGACCATCGCTTCGCCCGGTGAAATTCCGATGAGCGAATCGATGGACAAGCTCACCGTGCAGTTTGCGCTGATCTTTGTCGCCTATGGAATTACATACGCCTTTATGTGGGGGATGAATCAGCTCTTCTGCGGGATTCCCTTCTACGATAATACCGTTATGAGCCTTCTCTGGGGCTTTAACTTCCTGGTGGGTACCGCCGCCGCCATATTGGTAAGGTCTGTGCTTGCGCTTCTGAAAAAGAAGGGGGCAATGAAGCGCGAGTACACCAACAACTTCCTTTTAAACCGCATATCCGGCTTCATGTTCGATCTTATGGTGGTTGCGTCCATCGCCGCTATCGACCTTTCCGCCTTCACGAAAAAGGAATTCCTGATTCCGCTGTTCTCCATCTGCATTCTGGGCGGCATTGTCACCTATATTTTCGTACGCTTTGTCACCAAGCGCCTGTTCCCGGATTACGAGCATGAAGCATTTTTGTCGCTGTTCGGCATGCTGACCGGCACCGCTTCCACCGGTGTAATACTCCTTCGTGAAATCGATCCCAATTTCGACACTCCTGCCTCCGGCAATCTGATCTACCAGAACCTATGGGCAATTATATTCGGTTTCCCCATGCTGCTCCTCTTGGGCTATGTAGCCAATTCCATCGGCTGGGCTTGGACGGTGCTCGGTATCCTGACGGTGATGTTCCTCGGAATGAACGTGCTTATGTTCAGGGCGCTTATATTTAAGAGGAAGGGAAAAAAGGACAAGGCGCGCTGATTTTTCGGCGGATTTCGGCTGCGAAATCGGCTATATGTTTAAATGAACGATGGGTATACGGCAGTATCGCGGCGTTTCACTGTTTACGTGCGGTATTGCCGTTTTTTATACAGGACAGAGCGCTTTTGATCGGCGAAATATGACGAAATAACGGCTGAAACGGTTTGAAATTGTTGACGATTATAATGTGATTTGCTATAATAGGAATATTAATTAATGGGGATCGGGGATTTAACCCGATAGGTTTTTGAACGGTCGGGCGGAGAAACAGAAATAGAGAATTCGGAGGGGCATACGAATGAAGAGGCGTGAATTTTTCCTTGCAAAGAAGATCAGAAGAATGCAGAAAAGACGGATGGGACTTGATATGAAGAAGATGAATCCTGCCGTTAAGAAGAGCCTGATCGCGCTTGTGCTGGTTCTCGCTGTTGTGCTTGCGCTGTTTACGGTAAGCAGCATAAGAATCGGCCAGGCAAACAAGCTTTTCAAGGCCGGAGACTACGAAGCGGCCGCCGCGAAATACGACGATATGAAGGGCAACTGGTTCTATAAGGGAAAGGCTGCCGATAAGTGGGCGGAGTCCTATGGAAAAGCCGCCGAGAAGGCGATTGAAGACAAGAATTTCGACCGCGCAATTGAGATTTATACGGATATCGGCGCGAAAGAAGAAGTGAAAAACGCAAGAAGCGCATATGCGGATTACGCGAAGGAAACCGGAGATTATGAGAAGGCGGCCGTGGAATACGGAAAAGCCGGACTCAATGATGAGTCGTATGAAATGTATATGCTGTACGCTGAAAAATGCGTAGAAGAGGGCGACTACGCCAATGCTGTAGAAACCTACAAAAAGTACAATGAGCAGGAAAAAATCGTAAACGTCCGCACTCTCTGGGCGGAGAAGCTGTATGCGGAGAAAGACTACGATGGCGCAAGCGAGCAGTACAAGCTGATGGGCGATACCGATAAGGCGATTGAAGTATTGTGCGATCAGGCCGAATATCTGATTGGCGAAGGTGAAAACGAGGAGGCTGTAAATGCGTTTAGCAATATCATGACGCTGTGCAGTGAAACCGGAAATGAAGAAGAGGCCGAGAAGGCGGTTGGACTGATCTACACAGCAGTCAAGGAAGCAAGCGCAGAGAATTCCGGGCAGGAGCTTGAGACGGCGCTCGCAGGATTCGGAAAGTCGATCAGGAATCTTGATATGCAGCTTATGTACTGCGCGGCCATGAGCGCCGACGGAATTGACCTGAACCTCGTATATCCCGACGGCGTAGAGGTGGATCAGGATCTGAAGGCCTATCAGATGCTTGATATTGCCAATGCGGAGTACACGGGCGCTTTAGATACCTCGAAGATGCTTATTTTCACGAGAACGGAAAAAGAACCTAAGACGAGTTCGCACAGAACAAAGACGATGACGGAAGCGAATGCGCTCAGCGATACTCTGAATGCGAAGAAGAAAACGGACGAGTATTCGTACACCGTAAAGTTAGAACCGGCTCTTATGCTGAGACTTGCGGAGGATATGCGCGCAGAAAGCTTTGATGAGTGTACTTCTTTCATACTGGTTGAAAAAGGCTATTTGGCAGGCGGAAGCATTAATGAAAAGAGCACGAGTTCGGGCTATGGCTCTTTCACAAATACGAGCTACACATCATTCCCGGAATATATTGCGTTTGAAACGATTTCCGTATACGATAAAAACGATCCTGCAGTCGGAATCATTATGGACGGATACGAGAATGCACCGCGCATGGCGCATGCGATCAGCGGAAACGCATACAGCGATACGAATGTAGGCCTTGCGCCGGAACAGATCGAAGAAATCCAGAACGCTTTGTCGGATTCCGAAAGCGAAAGCGCAAAGGCGATTCTTGCAAAGTATACGCAGAAACAAATTGATTTTGTTGCCCAGAACGGCTGGGGCAATTATCTGCTTGTGTACTATTATGACGAGAACGGCAACAATGTGGAATATAAGGCGAATACGAACAATATCGATATGTGGAATACTCCGTTCTTTATGGTTGCCGAACACAATGAAGAGTGGTTTACGGACAGCATGATTGACGAAACGATTTTCTATCTGGATTTTCTGGTAATGTTCAGCGGGATAGAATAACTTGAGCACAGCCTATGGAAACGATCAATCGAAGGGGTGTAGAAAGATGATGCGTATAAAGAAGATTATATCGTCGCTTTTGGCGGTACTT
>JAFQKQ010000086.1 GCA_017396845.1 Clostridia bacterium | reverse complement strand
TTAGTTTGTTATTCCCTCCATCGCCCTCGTCGGGTAACCGCCAGCATTTGAATGCTGTTTGTCAAGGGCGGCGGGGCTGGGTGAAAGAAAATTTGCCAAAACTGCTTCCTGGGGCTTGACTTTTAATAGTTAGTCTCCTTAATACAGACCCGGTTCGCCGAGTGCATGCGCAATCTTGTTGGAAGTGATGACCAGGGTCACGCTGATGACGGACTTGAACAAGCCGACCGCCGTCGCGTAGCTGTAGTCGGCGGAGTTGATGCCCTGTTCATATACGAATACGTCGAAGGTCTGCGAAACCTCGCGGTTCATGGCGTTGGACATCAGGATCAGGTGATCGTAGCCGGTGTCCAGCACGCTGCCCATTCGAAGAATCAGCAAAAGCACGATGGTGGAGCGGATGGCGGGCAGCGTGATGTGCCACATCTGACGCATGCGCCCCGCGCCGTCGACCATGGCCGCTTCGTACAGCTGTACGTCTACATTGGTAAGGGCGGCTAAGAATATAATCGTGCCCCAGCCGGTTTCCTTCCAGATGGACTGTCCTACGATCATCCAGCGGAATACGCCGGGATCGGTCAGGAAGTCGATCTTCTTTCCGAGAAGCGATGTGGAGAGGCGGCCGATCAGACCGTCGGAATCGAAGATAACATATGTAATCGATACGACGATAACGATGGAGATGAAGTGCGGAACGTAGAGGAAGGTCTGAACGAGCTTCTTATACCGTTCCCTGCGCATTTCATTTAAAAGAAGCGACAGGAATATGGGAGCGGGGAAGTACAGCACCAGATTCATGAACGAAAGCAGCAGCGTGTTTACGAACAGCTTTTTCAGCATCGGCGTATGGAAGAAACGGATAAACTGATTGAAGCCCACCCATTCGCTTCCGAATATGCCGCTGTAGGGAACGTATTCCTGGAAGGCGATAACAACGCCCCACATCGGCAGGTATTTGAAGATCACGAAATAAATCAGACCCGGCATCAAAAGCACGTACAGCCACTTGTCGCGCACGATGCTCAGACAGATTTTGCTGGTTTTATTATTGGCAATATAAAATAGAAGGCTTATAACCAGAAGAATGACGCCGGTTGCGAGGATGAGCATCCTGTGCCTGGCCATGAACATGAACGGGCCGTCGAAGGATTGCTCTTCTTCCGCAAGGGCTAATGTGATTTTGTTTGCGGTTTCCTGCGCGTTTTTCAGGGAATCTTCGAGCGCCTTAAGCGCCTTCTGCGCTGCGGCAGCATCCAGTCCCATGCCGGTAACGCTTTCAATTTCCGCCGTGTTCTGATTCATCAGGTTGTTTAGATGCGTGTTTACTTCGCCGGTTTCTATGGCTTCCATCTGAGAATGGTGCGCGTCGTATTCCTTATCAAAATTGGGACGCGCAATCTGAAGGGCAAACGCAGCTATGCCCGAAATCAGAATAATTATACTGATGATCAGCGCGATTTCGGACAGCCGCTTTCGTTTGGCGAAATCAATCGCCGTACGCGTGGGTACCGGACACCTCATTGTTCATCACTCCCAAATCGTAAAGTTAAGACTGTGCGCAAACAGAAAGCATTCCGCAGGATTGGGAACGTAGATTTATTATAGCATCAACACAAAGTAAAATCAATAAGAAAATGATAGCGCTTTCTTTTTTTTACATAATTATTTATGAATTTGAAATGGATAATCGCTGTAATTCGTCATTTTCGGGCAATACTTCGGCGATTGCCGAGGTTTTATTCGGAAATTTGCATTGCGCGCTGTCAGAAGAAGCATGTTTATAAATGTACGGACAAATTTGATTCTTAATGTTCGTTTGCCGGATTACGTCTACCTTAAATTCTGATTAAAGCGCATAATTGCGTTTACAAAGGCCGGGGGTTGTGGTAAAATAGAACTTGTGGTTTTCTGCCACAAATCATTATATGATCCGCATGCGCGGTTTACCGACATCCCGACGGTATGCTTCGCCTGCGGGAATACGAAACAGGGAGGAAATTACCTATGACCATCGACAAGAGTGCCATCATCGCCGAGTACGGCCGTCATGAGGGCGACACCGGTTCCCCCGAGGTTCAGATCGCGCTGCTTACCGCCCGCATCAACCTCCTCAACGAGCACCTCAAGGTGAACAAGAAGGATCACCATTCCCGCCGCGGCCTGCTGCTGATGGTTGGTCAGCGCAGAGGCCTTCTGGACTACCTCAAGAAGACCGATATCGAAGGCTACCGTGCCCTGATCGCGAAGCTCGGCCTGCGCAAGTAAGCCAAGGCTCCGCTTCTCGCCCGGTATCAGCGTAAAGGCGCCGTCGCGTGGGCATTTCCCAGGCGGCGGCGCTTATCACAATGAGACGCGCGCCAATTGAATGAAAGAACATGAAAACGGTACGGGCTTCGCCGTAGGGATGCGGACGGACGGAACGGATGCTTTGGTCCGTCCGCATCCCTTCGGGGACAAGTCTTCGGCGAAAGAATGAGCCTGGCTGGTTTCAAAAATCGAAGCGAACGACTTTTCCTTAAGGAGGATTATCAAGAATGTTTAAGAGCTATTCCATGGAGCTGGGCGGACGCACGCTCACGCTGGAATTCGGCAAGTACGCCGAACAGGCTTCCGGCTCCACGCTTGTCCGCTACGGCGAAACCGTAGTGCTTGTAAACGCCACCGTAGCCGATACTCCCCGCCCGGGCATCGACTTTTTCCCGCTTGGCGTAGATTATGAAGAGAAGCTGTATTCCGTAGGACATATTCCCGGTTCGTGGAACCGCCGCGAAGGCCGTCCCGGCGAAAAGGCCATACTGACCTCCCGCCTGATCGATCGTCCTCTTCGCCCCCTGTTCCCCAAGGGAATGCGCAACGATGTATCCGTAGTCGCCACCGTCATGTCCGTTGATTACGACAACAGCCCCGAAACGCCCTCCATGATCGGCGCTTCCGCTGCGCTCGTAGTATCTGAAATTCCGTTCGCCGGCCCCGTCGGCGCCGTAAACATCGGCCTTGTGGACGATGAACTGGTCGTGAACCCCACGCAGGAGCAGAGGGAAAAGTCCCTGCTCAACCTGACCGTCGCAGGAACCAAGGAAGCGGTTCTGATGGTAGAGGCGGGCGCTGATGAAGTCAGCGAAGAGGATATGCTCAAGGCCATTCTCTTCGCACACGAGCAGGTGAAGAAGATCGTCGAATTCCAGGAGATGATCGCTTCCGAAATCGGCAAGGAAAAGCGTGAATTCCATCTCGAGCTTCCGGGCGACGACGTAAAGGCCGCCGTTCGCGAGTATGCCTATGACAAAGTAAAGTATATGTTCGATACCTTCGATCGCGCCGAGCGCAACGCACGCGAAGCCGAAGTGAAGGCGGATGTTGCCGAGCATTTCCAGGAGGAGTTTGCAGGCCGTGAAGCCGAGGTAGGCGACGCGCTGTATTCCCTTCAGAAGGAAATCATGCGCCGCCGCATCATCGACGACGGTATCCGTCCCGACGGCCGCAAGCTGACCGAGGTTCGCCCGATCTGGTGCGAAACCAGCGTTCTGCCCCGTCCGCACGGAAGCGGCGTGTTCACCCGCGGTCAGACGCAGGTTATGACCGTCTGCACCCTGGCTCCGATGAGCGAGGTTCAGATTCTGGACGGCATCACCCCCGAGACCACCAAGAGATATATGCATCACTATAACTTCCCCGGCTATTCCACCGGCGAAGCCAAGCCCCTGCGTTCGCCCGGCCGCCGCGAAATCGGTCACGGCGCACTGGCTGAGCGCGCGCTCGAGCCCATGATCCCCTCCGTCGACGAGTTCCCCTACTGCCTGCGCCTGGTGTCCGAGGTTATGTCCTCCAACGGCTCCACCTCTCAGGCTTCCGTATGCGGAAGCACGCTCGCGCTCATGGACGCAGGCGTTCCGATCAAGCGCCCCGTAGCCGGCGTTGCGATGGGTCTGATCAAGGACGTAGAGAATACCGGCAAGGTAGCGGTTCTCACCGACATCCAGGGTCTTGAAGACTTCCTGGGCGATATGGACTTTAAGGTTGCAGGCACTGCGCTGGGCATCACCGCCATCCAGATGGATATCAAGATCAAGGGCATCGACGAAGCCATCCTCCGCCAGGCGCTTGCACAGGCGTTCGACGGCCGCATGCACATCCTGGGCAAGATGCTCGAAACCCTGCCGGCGCCCCGTCCGCAGCTTTCCAAGTATGCGCCCAAGATCATCCAGTTCAAGATCAATCCCGAAAAGATCGGCGAGGTCGTAGGCCCCAGAGGCAAGATGATCAACAAGATCATCGAGGAGACCGGCGTAAAGATCGATATCGAGGACGACGGCAGCGTATACATTGCCACCAACGACGACCAGGCCGCGCAGCGCGCCAAGTCCATCATCGAGGGCATCGTTCGCGAGCTCAAGGTGGGCGACGTATTCGTAGGCAAGGTAGCCCGCATCATGTCCTTCGGCGCGTTTGTAGAGTATGCGCCCGGCAAGGACGGCATGATTCACATTTCGAAGCTCGCCAACGAGCGCGTTGAGAAGGTGGAGGACGTCGTCAACATCGGCGACACCATCGAGTGCCGTGTAGCCGAGATCGACCCGCAGGGCCGCATCAACCTCGTTCGCAACGATATCCAGTATGATAACGAGGCCATGCCGGTTCGCCGTCCCCCGAGGATGGGCGAACGCCGCGGCGGAGACCGTGGCGGAGATCGCCCGAACCGCAGATAACGAGCACATTCCCGGGCGGCGCTTGTAAAATCGCCGCCCGGCTTTACCAAAGCCGCGCAGGGGCATATCTGCCCGACATGCACGGCGGTATTTATATTTTGGAGGAATCCGATGGCATTTGATCTGATTACGCTGGATAATGGTCTTAGAATTATCGGCGAATTCATACCGCACTATCGCTCCGTGTCTGTGGGGCTGTGGGTGGAGTCCGGTTCTCAGTACGAAATCGGCAGAGAAAACGGCATCAGTCATTTTATCGAACACATGGTGTTCAAGGGAACCGACAAGCGCTCCGCCCGCGATATCGCTGAGGAGATGGACGCGGTCGGCGGGCAGCTGAACGCATTTACCAGCAAGGAATGCACCTGTTTTTACGCCAAGGTGGTCGACGAGCACCTGCCTTTGGCGATGGACGTCATCTCTGATCTGGTCAGACATCCGAAGCTGGATGAGACGGACATCGAAAAGGAAAAGGGCGTAGTAATCGAAGAGATCTATATGGCGGAGGATACGCCGGAGGATCTGGCATTTGAAATGCTGATGCTGGCGCATTTCGGCGATCAGAGCGTCGCCCGTCCGATTCTTGGAACCGAGGAATATGTAAACGGCTTTACGCGTGAGATGGTCGCAGATTATATGGCGCGCATGTACCGCCCCGAACGCTGCGTGCTCGCGCTTGCCGGAAACTATAAATGGAACGAGGTTGTTGAGCAGGCAAAAGCGCTCTACGGCGATTGGAAGATGACGGGCGAAAAGAGACCCGAAATTCATACCGCCGAAATCGCGCCCGGCATGCTTACCCGAAACAAGGATATCGAGCAGACGCATATCTGCATCGGGTTCCCTTCCTCTTGCATCGGCTCCAAGGATGTATACCCTCTTGCGCTTATGAACAGCGTATACGGCGGCGCGATGTCCTCCCGGCTTTTCCAGACCATCCGCGAGGAAAAGGGTATGGCGTACACCGTCTATTCCTATCCGAACGCGTATACCGATACCGGCATGCTGGCCGTATATGCGGGCACGAGCCCTGAGCACGCGGACGAGGTTGTACGGCTGATTTTCGAAGAGACGAAAAAGCTTGCAGAGGAAGGGCTTACCGAGAAGGAGTTCAAGCAGGCGCGGGAACAGCTGCTTGCAAGCTTCATTTTGGGGCTTGAATCCACGTCCAGCCGCATGAATTCCATCGGCAGAAGGCTTCTTCTTTTGAACGACACCCAGTCGGACGACGATGTGGTTGAAAAGATCAAGAGAATTACGCTGGAAGATGTAAACGCGCTTGCGAAAAAGGTGCTGTCCGCGCCGTTCAGCTGCGCGATCGTCGGAAATAAAGCAGACAGCGTTATGGTCGAGAGGGATTTTGAAAATGGACAGGCTTGAACACATTTTTGAGCTTCAGAACAAATTCAATACCGAGCTTATTGAAAGGCGCGGTCTTCACGATATCCCCGATGAAAAATGGATTCAGATGCAGACGCTTGCCATGCTCTCCGAAATGGCGGAATTGATCGATGAGGTCAATTTCAAATGGTGGAAAAATCCGAAGCCCGTGAACGAGGACAACGTAAAGGAAGAGCTTGTGGACATTCTCCACTTTTTCGTGTCCATGTGCCTTCGCGCCCACATGACGCCCGAGGAATTGTATCAGCGGTATTTAAGCAAAAATCAGGAGAATTTTGACCGGCAGAACGGATTAAGCCAAAAGGCGGGATATGCGGTCAATGAAATGAATTCCGGGGAAAAGCAGAACTGACGGGGCGCCGAACAAACACCCTTTCAAAATCCATAGAAACAGCCTCTCTGCGGCCTGATATAGGGCGCGGGGAGGCTGTTTCTATGGCCGCTAATTCTTTTACAACGGACTCTGTCGGAAGCGGCGGCACATATTCCGTTCCGCCTGCCTTTTTTCGGTTGCGAGATGCTGCTTTTGATTTTGCGCTCCTAAGGGAATATTTCTTAATTTTATATACCTGTTTATTCCCTGTTTTACAAGCGATATCCAAAACTTTTCCGTTTCTATAGCGCATACCGGAAATTTGTGATATGATTAGAGAAGCAAATCTATCTGCGAGGTGATAATATGGAAAAGGTTCGCGCTGCGATGATCGGCGTAGGAAATATCAGCGGCATTTATCTGAAGAATATCCACGAGCGTTTTACGGATATCGAGCTTGTGGGCGTATGCGACCTTGTGCGCGAAAAGGCGGAGAATGCGAAGGAGAAATATCCGCATCTTAAGATATACGATTCGATGTACGATGCGTTTCGGGACGATACCATCGATGTGATTTTGAACATCACGCGCCCCAACGACCATTACGAGGTGTCGATGGAGGCGCTGAAGCACGGAAAACACGTGTATTCCGAAAAGCCGCTTGCTTCCACGCTTGACAAGGGAATCGAGCTTGTGAAAGAGGCTGAAAAGCGCAATCTGTATCTTGGCGGTGCGCCGGATACATTTATGGGCGCGGGCATACAAACCTGCAGAAAGCTGATCGACGAAGGCACGATCGGACGCGTGATCGGCGCAAACGCTCACATGATCGGGCATGGGCCGGAATCGTGGCATCCGGATCCGGAATTTTTCTACAAGCACGGAGGCGGCCCGATCATGGATATGGGACCGTATTACATTACCGCGCTTGTGAACCTGATGGGGCGCGTGGAGGAAGTGTGCGGCATGGCGAAGGCTTCCTTTGAAACGCGTACGATCACGGCGAAGGAGCATTACGGAGAAGAAATCGAGGTTGAGGTTCCGACCTATGTGGACGGAACGCTGAGATTTGAATCCGGCGCGGTCGCGCACATGTTTGCCACCTTTGACGTGTACTATCCCCATGCGGCGATGATTGAGATTTACGGAAGTGAAGGAACGCTGTATGTGCCGGATCCCAACTGGTTCGGCGGGGAAATCCGCCTGTTCGATTCCAACAAGGAAATGAAGAGCATCGATATGGAATTCGAGTTTACCGACAATTCCAGAGGCTTGGGGCTTTGGGATATGTGCGCGTGCATCCGCGAGGGCGCGTCGCCCCGCGCCGGCTGTCAGCAGACGCTGCATGTGCTTGAAGTACTAAGAAGCTTTGAAAAATCCGCCAAATCCGGAGGATACGTGAAAATCGAATCGCCCTACGAAAGACAAAAGCCCATGAATAAAAACGCGGAAACGGAAGGGAGAATACTATGAAAAAGGTAACGGATTGGTTTTTAAAATACGTGATGATTCCTTCGGCGTCCCATGCGGGCGTTGATCACAGCCCGTCTACGCCCGAGCAGCTGGCGCTTGCCAAGATTGTGGTTGAGGATATGAAGGCGATCGGAATTGCGGACGCGCGCGTGGACGAATACGGATATGTGTACGGCTCGATTCCCGCCAACTGCGAAGGACAGAAATCGGTGGGGCTGATCGCGCATCTGGACGTGGTGGACGATGTTCCCTGCACGCCCATGAATCCGAGAACGGTGAAGAACTACGACGGCGGCGTTGTAGAGCTTGGAAACGGGTATAAGCTGGATCCCGAAGTGTTTGCGTGCCTGAAGGACTGCGTGGGCAAGGATCTCATTGTGACCGATGGAAATACCATTCTGGGCGCGGATGATAAAGCCGGTATTGCCGAAATTATGACGCTTGCCGAAATGCTCATAGGCAATGATGAAATCAAGCACGGCGATATTAAAATCGCTTTTACGCCGGATGAAGAAATCGGCGGCGGCGCTGAGTATCTGGATATTCCCGCATTCGGCGCGGAGTTTGCCTATACGGTGGACGGCGGCGAGATCGGCGGAATTGCGTATGAAAACTTCAACGCCGCAGGCGCGCGTGTAAAGGTACGCGGCGTAAACATCCATCCCGGCAGCGCCAAGAATAAGATGAAGAATGCTGCGCTGATGGCGGCGGAGTTCATTTCCATGCTGCCCGCAGCCGAAACGCCCGCGCATACCGAAAACTATGAAGGCTTCTATCACCTGGGACACATGGAAGGCGATGAGGAAAACGCGGTTCTGGAATATATCATCCGCGACCACGACCGCCGGAAGTTCGAAGCGAAAAAAGCCTTCTTTGCCGAGTGCGTAAGTTTCCTGAACAAAAAGTACGGAGAAGGCACGTTTGAACTTCAGATGAAGGACAGCTACTACAATATGCGCGATGTAATGGAAAAGCATATGCACGTGGTCGACCGCGCGATGGACGCGTATAAGGCCTGCGGCGTAACGCCCTATGCAGTGCCGGTTCGCGGCGGCACCGATGGCGCAAGGCTTTCCTGGCGCGGCCTTCCCTGTCCGAACCTCTCTACCGGCGGCATGAACGGCCACGGAAGATGCGAATGCGCCTGCGTTCAGGATATGGAGAAAATGGTGGAAGTGCTGCTGGAAATCGTGAAGGAGAAATAAAGCATGCTTCGCGTATGAAGCGTACCTGACGGTACAATGGGAATATGTCCCGGGCACACATGCGCCCGATGTTTATGCTTTCTTTCTCCGCACTGCTGCGGGGGCGATCCGGCAATCCTATTGTGCGCTATAGTAAACGGTTGTCACGAAATTGTCGTAGGAATATGTTTACAGTCCAGCCGGTTTGTGGTATGATAATACCGTGGAAAATCAGGCGGATATATGCTGTATTCTTTTCTTCGCAAATGATGCGTTAGGACGGGATTGAGGAATATGAAAGTAATGATCCTGTCGCTGGGGACCGGCGGCGGGCATGATGCGGCGGCGCAGGCTGTACAGTCTGCGCTGATTGAGTTGGGTGCGGAAGCGGAGGTGTTCGACTGCTACGGCATTATCAGTCCGTTTCGCTCGAAGGTCGTATGCGAGGCGTACCTGGGAATGGTTAAGCATGTTCCGAGGCTGTTCGGCTGGGTGTACAATATCGCGTTCAAGATATCGAGCGCGAAGCGCAAGAGCGTGGTTTACGCATTCAATGCGCAGAATTCCAGCCGACTGGCCGGATTTATATCGTCCAAAAATCCCGATGCGATCGTGTTTACGCATATTTTTGCCGGTCAGCAGCTTACGTATCTCAGAAGGCATGGAAAGGTAAATGCATGGATCGGCGGCGTGATCACGGATTATGATCTGCAGCCCTTCTGGAACGAAACCGAAATCGACCGCATTTTTACGCCCCATGAAAGCCTGCATGCGGCGTACGAGGGCGTCGGAATCGATAAAGACAAGCTGACGGCGATGGGAATTCCGGTGGATCCGACAATCCGGGAGCATTATGACCGGGAGAAAGCAAGAAGAGACGAAGGAATCGACGGAAAAAGAAGGCATGTGCTCGTCGCGGGCGGCAGTATGGGCGCAGGCAAGCTTCCGGGAACCATCCGCGCACTTTTGAACGGGCTGGACGAGGATGTTCTGATAACGGTTGTTTGCGGCAACAACCGCAAGCTGATTCGCGAATTCCATGCGATGCACGTGCCGGAAAATCGGCTCAAGGTGCTGGGCTTTGTCCGTCCGCTTCATAAGCTCATGCGCACAGCGGACGTATTGGTGTCAAAACCCGGCGGACTTTCAAGCACGGAGGCATTCGTTCAGCGGATACCGATGGTTTCGGCGCATCCCATCCAGGGCGTAGAGAGCAATAACGCCGAGTTTTTCAAGAAAAACGGCCTTGCGCTTTGCCCGGGAACGGATGAAGCGATCGTAAAGAGCGTTAAAAAACTTCTGTATAATGAAGACGCAAGAGCAGCCATGATGAAGCAGCAGGAGACGGTTGTTCCGCATGGCGCGGCGGAAAGAATTGCAAAGCGCATTCTGGAAGAAGCGGCGGAGAAATAACCGATATTATACACAGCCCGAATCCCATGACGGAGGTTCGGGCTGTTTGTTTGTATGGGAAAAACTAAAACTGATTCTTTCGGAGCGTTTCAATTGCGGATGACACAATATCGGATATAATCTTTATTTCTTTTGTACTGCAGTCTTCCGTAAGCTTCGTCAGCCAATTATGTCTGAGCTGCTTTGCTACCGATACTTCACGCATCAGCAAATCGTCTGCTGAACAATTTAATGAGTTCACGATAGATATGAATACTTCGAAGCTCGGCGTTGTCGTACCGCCTTCAATGTGACTCATGTGGCTTGGGCCGATCCCTACCATTTCAGCCAGTTTTTCCTGCGATAATCCGTTTTCTATTCTTTTTTGCTTGATTCTCTTGCCGATAGCCGCATAATCAATCGCCATATTCTTCGCCTCTGTTTTATTTATACATATGTATTGTAAATACAGAAACGCTGTGATAGAATGACCTATAAATACAGATGTGCAAACAGTACAGAATAGGCGATGATTTTGTGAAATCCTGTTTTCTGTTCGGGCATAGAGATTGTCCAAAGAGTATTATGCCACGATTAATCGATGCTATCAAAAGGCAGTATGACGATAATGGCGTCAGGGATTTTTACGTAGGAAACCGAGGGTCGTTTGACCGGATGGCCTTCAGAGCGGCAAAAGAAGTAAAAGGATTGCGCAATGATATGAGAATCTTTCTTTTGCTTGCTTATCATCCCGGAGATAAAAAGAACGATATGGCAGTAGGATTTGACGGTTCATATCTGCCGGATTTGGGGAATACACCGAAGAAGTATGCGATTGTTGAAGCAAACCGGCATATGGTTGTTTGGGCGGATGTTCTCGTTTGCTATGTGAAACATTATGGGAATACAAGAGAATTGTTGGATTTTGCAATAAGGAGAAAAACGGCGGTTATCAATATTGCGCCGGACAAAGAGAGTTGAAAATTGGATTTGCGCAGCGAATTCTATTTCAACTTTCGGCGAACGAATGCTGTATAATTGATTTGTTGGGCTTAGGTATGGAAGTAATAAGCATAGAAACGAATCCCTCGGCCGTTCACACAGCATTCCGGGCCGCTTCGCTCTGCGCTTTGCTAAAAATGCGCTGCCGGCGTATTTTCATAACGCGAAGCGCCTTTAAAAAGGGGACTGCGTGAGCGGCGGAGGAGGGCCGTTCAATGCGGCAAAGCGGGGAAAACGGGGCGGGTAAACGATTCGCCGACGTTTTATTTCCCGCTGAAGATTGCTGATTTCTTTGATTTGTACTATAATATCATTACGTATGATCGGAGGGCTTTATATGGAAAGCATGAACGACCGAATGGATTATTATATGGCGAGCGCTTATGTGCGCGGGGCGCAGAAAAACGGGAGGCTTTCGGGTGTTCCGGAAGGATTGATGAATAAAGAACTCTGCGATCTGACGGATGAGGATATGCGTGTTCTGGCTCGCCTCGGCAAAGAGGCGGAACTGAAGATGCATTATTTCAAGAGCATGGAATCGCTTCCGCGGGTAAAAATGGCGCTGGGCTTTTTAAAGGCGGTCGCGCCGGAGAGCTTATTGGATGTTGGAAGCGGAAGAGGCGCGTTTCTGTTTCCGTTTCTCAGGGAGTTTCCCTATGTATCCGTTACGTCAATCGATCTGCTGGACAGGCGGGTCGAGGTGTTGAAGGACATGAGCGCCGGCGGAATTGATAATCTCACGGCGGAGAAAATGGATCTGACAAGGGCAAACTTTACTGACAAGTCGTTTGACGCTGTAACGCTTCTGGAGGTGCTTGAGCATATACCCGATACGTATCAGGCGGTGCGTGCGGCTTTGCGCCTTTCGAAGCGGTATGTGGTTGTTACGGTTCCCAACAAGCCCGACGACAATCCCGAGCACATTCATCTGTTTACGAAGGAGTCTCTCACGGAAATCTTTATGGATGCGGGCGCAAAGAAGCTGAGTTTTGACGGCGTGCCGGGACATATGTTCATGGCGGCGCGAACGAGCTGAAAGAAGGAATATATATGGATTACAGAATCATCAAATATCCCAGGACTCCGCATATCGAGGGGTCGAGACTGCAGATCGGCGACGAGGATTTAAGCCAGGTACCGTTTTCGGAGATTAAGGATAAGCATATCGTAATTGAAGAAAAAATCGACGGTGCGAACACCGCGCTGAGCTTTGATGGGGACGGGAATCTGCTCCTTCAGAGCCGCGGGCATTACCTGACCGGCGGTTTTCGCGAAAGACATTATAATTTGTTTAAACAGTGGGCGGGCGTTCACAGGGATGCGTTTTATAAAAGGCTGTCTGAAAGATATATTATGTACGGCGAGTGGATGTATGCGAAACACAGCATCTACTACGATGCGCTGCCCGATTATTTTATGGAGTTCGACGTGCTCGACCGCGAAACGGGAGAATTTCTGGATACGAAGAGAAGGCATGAAATTCTTTCGGGACTTCCCGTGAGCCATGTGCCTGTGCTTTCCGAGGGCAGGTTTCAGAGGATGGAGGACGTGCTTAAGTTTCTTGGGAATTCCCGCTTTATTACGGAAAACCACATTGAAAACCTGCGGACGGCGGCTGAGCGCGAGGGACAGGATGCGGAAAAAGTGCTCAGAGAAACGGATATGTCAATGACGATGGAGGGACTCTATATCAAGGCTGAGGAAGATGGGGAAGTGAAGTCGCGCGTGAAATTCGTCCGCGCAAGCTTCCTTCAAACGGTCGCGGAGAGTCAGTCGCATTGGCTGAACCGCCCGATCATTCCAAACGGAATTACGCGCTCCATCGACGAATTGTTTTTGCCGGGAGAACATGAATGATGAAAAATATGGCATGGGAACAGATTTGGGGCTTGATTCCTTCGCCGCCCGATTATATAATTGATTGGAACGGCGTCATGAATTCGCCGATCGGCGCCTTCCTTTCAAAAATGGAAGGCGTCCGGCAAAATCCGGTATGGCACGGAGAAGGCAATGTAAAAAACCATACGATGCTGGTTGCCAATACGCTGGTTACGCTTTCGGAATTCAAAAGCCTTCCCGAGCGTAAGCAGGGGATTGTGTTTTTGGCTGCACTCCTTCACGATATCGGAAAAATCCCCGCCACGCGCCTTGAAGACGGCGAATGGACGAGCCCCAATCACAGCCTGATCGGCGCGAACATGGCGCGGGAGTTTCTGTGGAAGGAAATCGGGCTTTCGGGGGACAGGGAGAGCATATCGATGCGCGAAGCGATCTGTCTGCTTGTTCGCTATCATATGATACCGGTTCGCCTGATGGATGAAAAGAAGCCTGAAAACCGGCTTTACAAAATGGCGTCCTCCGGTGCGCAGGCTCCGGATTTTACGATGCGCCTTTTGTGTACGCTTTCCAAGGCGGATGTGCTGGGAAGATATGCGGACGATACCCGCGAATCTGCGGAGAAGGTGGATTTATGTTTGGAGTTTTCCGAGGAGAAGCTGTGCGCCGATGCGCCGAAACAGTTCGCTTCGCCAAATGCCAAAAGAATGTATTTTTCCGGAAAGAACGTGTGGCCGGAGGCGGACGTATACGATGACAGCTGGGGCGAGGTGATTCTGCTTTCGGGGCTTCCCGGAACCGGAAAGGATACCTGGATTCGGAATCATCACCCGGATATGCCTGTTGTAAGCCTTGATGATATCAGGCGGCAGATGGGCGTTAAGCATGCGGATAATCAGGGCGAGGTTGTACAGGCGGCAAATGAGCTTGCAAGAAAGTATTTGAGAAGCAAAACGCCGTTTATCTGGAACGCGACCAATCTAAACCGCATGACGAGGGAAAAGCTGGTGAAGCTTTTTGAAAGCTATGAGGCTCACGTACACATTGTGTATCTGGAGACGGAAATCGGCGAAAATCTCAGAAGAAACGAATCCAGAAAAGCGCAGGTTCCCGAGGATGTGATCCTCAAAAAAATCGCGGGTATTTCCATTCCCGAGGATTACGAAGCCCGGCGCGTTTCATGGCTGGGCGTATAAAAAAGAATATGATTTAGGAGGAGATATATCATGGCCAATCGTATCGTACTCAACACTGTTTCCTATCACGGCGCAGGTGCCATCAAAGAGGTGGCAAACGAGCTTACCGCACGCGGATACAAGAAGGCGTTTGTGTGCTCCGATCCCGATCTTCTGAAGTTCGGCGTAACCCAGAAGGTTCTGAGCGTGCTTGATGAAGCGAAGATTCCCTACGTTGTATTTTCCGATATCAAGGCCAATCCCACCATTGAAAATGTACAGTTGGGCGTGAAGGCATTTGAAGAGTCCGGGGCGGACGCCATCGTAACCATCGGCGGCGGCTCCTCTATGGATACCGCGAAGGCCATCGGCATCATCGCCGCAAACCCCGAGTTTGCCGATGTTCGCAGCCTGGAAGGCGTTGCCCCCACGAAGAACCATGCGGTATTCACCATCGCTGTACCCACCACCGCAGGCACCGCCGCAGAGGTTACCATCAACTATGTAATCACCGATGTTGAAAAGCGCAGAAAGTTTGTATGCGTGGATGTAAACGATATTCCCGAAATCGCCGTTGTCGATCCCGAGATGATGTATTCCATGCCCAAGGGACTCACGGCCGCCACCGGTATGGACGCGCTTACGCACGCCATAGAAGGCCTCATCACCAAGAGTGCATGGGAAATGAGCGATATGTTCCATCTGGAAGCCATCCGCCTGATTTCTAAAAACCTCCGCGCGGCGGTGGAAAACGATCAGCAGGGCAGAAACGGTATGGCGCTGGGTCAGTACATCGCCGGCATGGGCTTCTCGAACGTAGGCCTCGGCATCGTTCACAGCATGGCGCACGGTCTGAGCGCACTGTACGATACGCCCCACGGCGTTGCCTGCGCGATCATTCTGCCCACGGGTCTGGAATTCAACCAGGAAGCCACGGGCGAGAAGTATAAGGCGCTGGCGGA
The DNA here is from genome assembly GCA_017396845.1 of Clostridia bacterium. GTDB lineage: Bacteria > Bacillota > Clostridia > Christensenellales > Aristaeellaceae > SFHK01. The sequence continues at coordinate 5,544 of JAFQKQ010000086.1, read as the reverse complement.
GGCAATGGGCGTAGAGAACGTTTCCTCCATGGATCAGGCCGCATACCGCAAGGCCGCCATCGATGCTGTCAAGAAGCTGAGCGCAGACGTAGGCATTCCCGCAAATCTCAAGGGAATTCTGAAGGAAGAGGATATCGACTTCCTCTCCGAAAGCGCATATGCCGATGCATGCCGTCCCGGAAATCCGAGAGATATCAGCCTTGACGAGATCAAGGCGCTTTACAGAAGCCTGCTGTAATACCCCAAACGCCGGGAGCCGCCCCGATATGAGGCGGCTCCCGCTGCATTTTAAGCGCCTGCCCGGAAATGATGTAGCCGTTATTCTCTGGGCGCTGTTTCGATGCTTTCTCTCCTTCCGACATTTTATGTATTGGGTCTTTGCACATGCACTGTTTTATGCGGCAATCAATTGGGTTTGATTGATAATGGACGATAAATTAACTGCGATATATACGGCCGTTTCGATAGACGTGACGGCATACATGGATTTCGTGCAGGAGGGGATGGAACATGCGGCTCAGAAACATGACCAGTCTGTACTTGGTAAACGATCAGGGCATACTGTGCCTGTTCAGAATCGGCTCCCGCGTGGCAAACGGAAAATACGTAGGCGCAGCCGGCGGGCATTTTGAAAATCATGAAATGAACGACCCCAAAGCCTGCGTTCTGAGAGAAGCTAAGGAGGAACTTGACCTTTCGGAATGCGAGATTCCGGACATGAAACTCAGATACATTACCTATCGGCTGAAAGACGGCGAAATCAGGCAGAATTTTTACTTCTTCGCAAGCCTTCCCGAGGGCAGAAGCTTTGAAAGCAATGAAGGCCGCCTCGAATTTATTCCTTACGAAAAAACGCCTGCGCTCGATATGCCTGTATCGGCAAGAAACATGCTCACGCACTATGTAGAAATCGGAAGATATACGGAACATGTGTATGCCGGCATTACGGAGGAAAACGGAACCGAATTCCGGGTGTTGAAGGAGTTTTAGAAGCGCTCGGCGACAATGAAAGCGGTTTATCCCGATCGAAAAAGAATCAAGCGCTGCATCCCTGCGTTTTTTGCATGGATTAAGCGCTTGATTCTTTTGCCTATGCGGATTGTTTTAGCCGATGGATACGACCTCGTATCCTGCGTCGGTCACGGCCTTCGAAAGAACCTCGGCGGGCACGTCCTTTGAAAGGGTGATTCGTGCTTCCTTGTTTTCAAGGTCTACCTCGGCTTCTGCGCCTTCGATGGCGGAAAGCACCTGCTTTACGCGGGCCTGGCAATGGGGACACATCATTCCTTCGATTTTCATGGTGATCATGGTTGGTTCCTCCTTTTGAATTTCTGTTTGAATTTCGGGCTCGGGCGCGTCCGTTTCTATATTGCAGGCAGTTGAACAAGCGGGGATTTCGGCCTTCAGCGTCTTAAAACGTTTAAGCCGCAGCGCGTTGGTCACTACGAAAAGGCTGCTCATGCTCATGGCGAGCGCTCCGAGCATCGGGCTGAGCGTTATGCCGAACGCCGGATACAGTACGCCGGCAGCGATGGGTATGCCGAGAATATTGTAGAAAAACGCCCAGAACAGATTTTCTTTGATATTTTTGAGCACTGCGCGGCTGAGGCGAATGGCGTTCGCAGCGTCCATCGGGTCGTTTTTCATGAGGATCAGATCGGCGCTTTCAATCGCAACGTCTGCGCCCGCGCCGATGGCTATGCCGATGTTCGCTCTCTTGAGCGCGGGCGCGTCGTTTACGCCGTCGCCGATCATGGCGACAAACTTGCCCTTCTGTTTAAGCAGCTCGATTTGGTTTGCTTTGTCCTTGGGCAATACGCCGGAAATCACATGCTCTATGCCGATGTCTGACGCAATGGCCTTTGCGGTGCGCTCGTTGTCGCCGGTCAGCATTACAACGTCGATAGCCAGATCCTTTAGCGCCCGAACGGCCTGTTTGGAAGTGGGCTTTACCTCGTCCGCGACGGCGATCACGCCGATCAGCTCGTCTTTGCGCATAAAGAGGAGGGGCGTTTCTCCGCGCAGGGATATTTCGTCAAGCGTCTTTTGAATGCGGGAAAGATCAGCGCCCATTTCATCAAACCAGCGGGCGTTTCCGCCGTAGCACATCTTCCCGTTTACAACCGCCTGTGCGCCGCGCCCGGGAACGGCGGTAAAATCGGAAGCGGGGGAGACGGGCAGGTTTTTCTCTTTTACCCGCGTCATTACGGCGCGGGAGAGCGGATGCTCGCTCATCTGTTCAACGGATGCGGCGAGGGACATAAGCTCGTCTTCGCCTCCGATGACGGGATATATGCCGGTCACAGCGGGCGTTCCGCGCGTCAGGGTGCCGGTTTTATCCATTACCGCGCAGTTCACCGCATGCGCGGCTTCAAGCGCTTCGCCGGACTTGATCAGTATGCCGTTTTCGGCGCCCTTTCCGGTTCCTACCATAATGGCGACGGGGGTGGCAAGCCCCAGCGCGCACGGGCAGGAGATCACGAGCACCGAAATCGCCCGCGCAAGCGCGAATTCAAAGGAAGCGTCCGTGATCAGCCAGATTGCCGCCGTTATAAAAGCAATCGACATGACGATCGGAACAAACACGCCGGAGATTTTATCCGCAAGCCTCGCAATCGGCGCCTTTGCGGCGCTTGCTTCTTCTACCATGCGGATAATCTGCGAAAACGCGGTGTCTTCGCCCGCGTGGGTTACACGCATTTTGAAAAAACGGTTCAGATTCATTGTCGCGCCGGTCACCTTGTCTCCGACACTCTTATCCGCCGGAATGCTTTCACCGGTAATTGCGCTTTCGTCTATGCTTGCGTCGCCCTCAATGATCACGCCGTCTGCCGGTATGCGGCTTCCCGGGCGCACGTGCAGAATATCGCCGACCGAGATATCATCGCTTGAAATCTCAACCGGCGCTCCGTTTTCCTCGCGGATTGCCGTTTTCGGCTGAAGATCCATTAGCTTATTGAGTGCTTCGCTCGTCTTTCCCTTGCTTCTGGCTTCCAGATACTTTCCAAGATTGATCAACGACAGTATCATTACTGCGGATTCAAAATACAAATCGTGGGCGTATCTGTGAATCAGCTCGGTATTTCCCGCCTGAACGCCCATATTGATTCGAAACATGGCGAATATGCCGTATATGAGCGACGCCGCCGAGCCCAGCGCAATCAGCGTGTCCATATTGGGCGCGCGCTTGATGAGCGCTTTGAAGCCGCGAATGTAGTACGCCCGGTTAATATACGCAATCGGAAGGCACAGAAGGAACTGGATCAAAGCAAAATTCGCGGGATTCGTTTTCATATCGATAAATCCCGGCAGGGGAAGTCCCAGCATTGAACCCATCGATACGTACATCAGGGGAAGGAGCATGATAAAGGAGGCGGCGGTTCTTTTGAACATGCGGCTGATTTCTTCTTTCCGCGCCTTGTCCGCGTCCGTGGTTTCTTTCTTCTCTTCCTGTCCCTTTTCTTTGATTCCGTATCCGGCATTTACAACCGCGCGCATAATATCCCCGGATGAAAGCGCATTTTCATCAAACTGCACGCGCATGGAGCCGGTTAACAGATTTACCTCCGCCTTTTCAAGCCCCTTAAGCGCGCGAACGCTTTTCTCCACGCGGGCGGAGCATGCGGCGCAGCTCATGCCGGTAACGATGTATTCCTTCTTCATTTTGATATCCTCGTCATGATTTGAATCAGTTCGTCGATTTTCTCTTCCTTTTCTGCATCTGTCTGCGCGTTCTTCACGCAGGTTTTCATGTGTGCGGATAATACCTGCGTCTGCACCTTTCGAAGCATGGCTTCCGCCGCCATTACCTGCTGAACGATATCGATGCAGTACCGATCGTCCTCCACCATTTTAAGTATGCCGTCGATCTGTCCCCTCGCAGTCTTTAAAAGCTGCGAAACCGTATTCTTGTCCGCTTTCATTCCCTACCTCCTACCCCACCCCTGGGGGGGTGTATATAGTATATCAGGGACATTGTGAAATTGCAAGCAAATGAAAAGAGCTTACGCAGATTATTTCTGCATAAGCCCTTTTCGAGGTTATGAATACAATCGTGTTTTTGTTTTATTTTCCGATAACGGCCTTGATGCGGCGAACGCCTGCGGAGGAGGATTCCTCTTTCAGGATTTTAAAGCTTACCAGATCGCCGGTGTTCTTGGCGTGGGGGCCGCCGCAGATTTCCATGGAGTATGCGCCCATGGTATATACCTTGACTCTTTCGCCGTACTTGCTCTCGAAAAGGCCGATAGCGCCCTTTTCCTTGGCTTCGGGCACGGTCATTTCCTCGCATACGACCTCTGCTTTACCCTTGATGTACTCGTTGACCAGTCTTTCGACTTCCTTTACCTCTTCGGGAGTCATCTTGCGGGAGAAGGAGAAGTCAAAGCGCAGGCGCTCAGCGGTGATGTTGGAGCCCTTCTGGGCTACTTCGTCGCCCAGCACTCGGCGAAGCGCGGCGTGCAGAAGGTGGGTGGCAGTGTGGAGCTTCGCGGTTTCTTCGGTGTTGTCTGCAAGACCGCCCTTGAATCTCTGCTCGGCACCGGCATGGCTGGTTTCCTGATGCTGCTTGAATCTCTCTTCAAAGCCCTTTTCATCAACCGTCAGGTTCTTTTCGCTTGCAAGCTCCATCGTGATCTCAATCGGGAATCCGTAGGTGTCGTAGAGCTTGAATGCGCTGCGGCCGTCGATCACGTTGAGGTTCTTGAGGAAGTTCTCGGCTTCCTTAAGAAGCGCGTCCTTGTCGCTCTTGTCTTTGAGAAGCGCTATCAGCGCCTGATACTCGGGGCGCGGGGGGAGCTGCTTCGCGGCGGCGTCTGCCGGGGCGGAGAAGTCTGCGCCTTCCTTGATGGCGTCGGCTACCGGCTTTACGGCGTTGGTCATGCGGGAAATATTGAAGATCAGCTTGTCGAATTCCTTCATGCCCTGCTTGAGGGTCTTCTGGAAGCGCTGCTCTTCCAGGATCAGCTGCTCTACGATGTGCGCTTCGTTGCGCTTGAGCTCCGGATATACGTCCTTATACTGGTTTACGACGACCTTTGCGATCTCGGCGGTCATGCCTTCGGGCATTTCGAGCTTCATGCCGTGGCGAACGCTTCTTCTGATCAGGCGGCGAAGCACGTAGCCCTGATCCACGTTGGAGGGAGTCACGCCGCGGTCGTCGCCAATGATGATGGTAGCGGTGCGCATATGGTCGGCGATGATGCGGAAGGAGCGGGTATATTCATCGTCGGAGACATACTTTTTGCCGGAGAGCTCTTCGATCTTCTTGATGATATCGCTGAAGAGGTCGGTTTCGTATACGGTCTTTGCGCCCAGCAGCACGCCGATGGTGCGCTCAAGGCCCATGCCGGTGTCAACGTTCTTCTGCTCCAGCGGCGGGAAGGTGCCGTCTGTCTGCTTGTTGTACTGCATGAATACGTCGTTCCAGATTTCCAGATAACGGCCGCAGCTGCAGGCGGGGGAGCAATCGGGGCCGCAGGGCGGCTGATCCTTGATAACGAACATTTCGGTATCGGGTCCGCAGGGGCCGGTGGTGCCGGCGGG
>JAFQKQ010000085.1 GCA_017396845.1 Clostridia bacterium | reverse complement strand
TACCGAAGCAGAAGAAGTCAGCTTCCTTGGCGATCTCATCGGCGGTCAGCGCGGCGCGCGGGATTTCGATCATGGTGCCGACTTCGTACTTAAGGTCGCTTCCGGCTTCCTTGATGAGCTTGTCAGCGGTTTCTACAACGACCTTCTTTACGAACTTATATTCCTTGATGTCGCCAACCAGCGGGATCATGATCTCGGGAACGGTGTTCCACTCGTTGCGTGCGTTTACGGCGATCGCGGCCTTGATGATGGCGCGGGTCTGCATGGCGGCGATTTCGGGGTAGGTTACGGTCAGACGGCATCCGCGATGGCCCATCATGGGGTTGAACTCGTGGAGATCGTTGATGACCTGATGGATATATTCAACGGACTTGTTCTGAGCCTTGGCCAGCGCTTCGATATCCTCGTCGCTGGTGGGTACGAACTCGTGAAGCGGCGGATCGAGGAAGCGGATGGTTACGGGATAGCCCTTGAGCGCCTCGAACAGGCCTTCAAAGTCGCTCTGCTGCATGGGCTCGATCTTGGCAAGCGCGATCTCGCGCTCTTCTACGGTTTCAGCGCAGATCATCTCGCGGAAAGAGCCGATGCGGGCGGGATCAAAGAACATGTGCTCGGTGCGGCAAAGACCAATGCCCTGTGCGCCGAAGGCTACAGCCTGCTGTGCGTCGGCGAGGGAGTCGGCGTTGGTGCGTACGCCCATGGTCTTATATTTGTCGGCAAGCGCCATGATGCGTCCGAAGTAGCCGCTGTTGGGATCGGCGGGTACGGTGGGAATCAGCTCGCCGTAGATGTTGCCGGTGGAGCCGTCCAGAGAAATTTCATCGCCTTCGTGATACTCGCGGCCTGCGAGGGTGAAGCGCTTGTTCTCTTCGTCCATCTTGATGTCGCCGCAGCCGGATACGCAGCAGGTGCCCATGCCGCGGGCTACAACGGCAGCGTGAGAGGTCTGTCCGCCGCGTACGGTCAGGATGCCCTGCGCGTACTTCATGCCTTCGATGTCCTCGGGGCTGGTTACCAGACGAACCAGAACTACCTTTTCGCCGTTCTTACCGTGCTTCACAGCGTCTTCGGCGGTAAATACGATGGCGCCGGCAGCTGCGCCGGGGGAAGCTGCGATGCCCTTGCCTACGGGAACGGCCTTCTTAAGAGCGGCGGTATCGAAGGTGGGGTGCAGGAGCATGTCGATGGACTTGGCGTCGATCTGCATGAGGGCTTCTTCCTCGGTGATCATGCCTTCGTCGATCAGGTCGCATGCGATTTTGATAGCGGCGGCGGCGGTGCGCTTGCCGTTTCTGGTCTGAAGCATGTAAAGCTTCTTATCCTCGATGGTGAACTCCATATCCTGCATATCGCGGTAGTGGTTCTCGAGGGTTTTGCAAACGCCCAGGAACTGCTCGTATACTTCGGGCAGAATTTCGCTCATCTGAGCAATGGGCATGGGAGTGCGGACGCCGGCTACTACGTCTTCGCCCTGTGCGTTCATCAGGAACTCGCCCATCAGACCCTTTTCGCCGGTGGCGGGGTTGCGGGTGAAGGCAACGCCGGTGCCGGAGGTATCGCCCATGTTTCCGAAGGCCATCATCTGTACGTTTACAGCGGTGCCCCAGGAATAGGGAATATCGTGATCCATGCGGTAGATATTGGCGCGGGGGTTGTCCCAGGAGCGGAATACCGCTTCAATCGCCTTGAAAAGCTGTACTTTGGGATCGGAGGGGAAGTCTTCGCCGAGCTGATTCTTGTATTCAGCCTTGAACTGGTTGGCGAGATCCTTCAGATCCTCTGCGGTAAGCTCGTTATCGAAAGAAACGCCCTTTTCTTCCTTCATGTCGTCGATAAGCTTTTCGAAATACTTCTTGCCGACTTCCATAACGACGTCGGAGAACATCTGGATGAAACGGCGATAGCAGTCGTATGCCCAGCGGGGATTGCCGGACTTCTCTGCCATAACTTCTACAACCTGCTCGTTAAGACCAAGGTTCAGAATGGTATCCATCATGCCGGGCATGGAAGCGCGCGCACCGGAGCGAACGGAAACCAGCAGCGGGTTTTCCATATCGCCGAACTTCTTGCCGGTGATCTCTTCCATCTTGGCAATGTTTTCCATGATTTCAGCCTGGATCGCCTCGTTAATCTTGCGGCCATCCTCGTAATACTGGGTGCATGCTTCAGTGGTAATGGTGAAGCCCTGCGGTACGGGAAGTCCAATGTTCGTCATCTCGGCGAGATTGGCGCCCTTGCCACCGAGCAGATTGCGCATGCCTGCGTTGCCCTCTTTGAACAGGTATACATACTTCGTTGCCATGTTCTTTCTCTTCCTTCCTCACATTCGGTATGTGGATATACAGATCCATACTCTTCTTATTCCAGCATGTAATTATACACCATTTGCAAATACTTTTACAAGGGTGAATTGTTTTCGTTTGCATTATATTAAGTTAAGAATTAAGAACAACCGCAACTGGATGTTGCGGTTGTGTAAATGTCCCGTGTGCGGGACGGAAAACATCCCGATCGTTATGCGCCTGCAACTTTCACGCCGGGAATCAAAACGGCATAGGGACCGGAGAAGGAGGAGTCCGAATAGCGTTCAAGAGAGAAAACGAGATTCGTCTGCTTTTCAAGAAGGCTGCCGTTTACAGAGCCGCCGGTGACCAAATGAATTCTTTCACCGTCGAACAGGTAGGCGAGCCTGATTTCGCCGGAGAAGTGGCCGCTCAGCGGGTCCATCTGGAAATCGGAGAACGACACAGGCATAAGATACGGCTTTTTCTTCATATCTTCAAGCGCCTTTGTTCCGTTATCCACGCGAATGTTTGTGTAACTACCGGTGGGCTCAATGCCGAGGTATCTTGAAAAGCGGGTTGCGCCGTGAAGGGAAGACAGCACGCCTTCGGAAATCAGCGTTCTTTCCGGCATGGGAATTCCCTCAAAGGAGAAAGGTTCGTCTGGCGTTAATGTGATATTCAGCTTTTCTCCCTCGATCTTTTCTCCCTGCACGTTCATGCCCACGGAATACGGCGAATACTTTGCAAAAACGAGCGCTGCGTTCGCTTTTTCGGGATATGCGCTTAAGAGGGTATATACGTGCTGTTTTGTGAGGATAACGTCGTATATACCGGCATTGGGGGCGTTTTTGGCGTGCGCTCTGTCGCGTACGACCGAAAGCGCGTCCAACGAAAGCTCGGATAGCGCGAAGGTGTCGAGAGCAGCGTATTCAAAGGCGTGGTACATTTCAACATCTTCGGGCTCAAGCGTCTGGCATACGAATTCGCCCTTTACGCGGAAGGAATCATATTCAACATTTGTTCCGTTCGATGCGTAAATGCGGACATGCGTAAGGGATGCGAAGATTTCGGCGGAATTGATAAACGCTTCGTCGTTTACATCCGGCATAAAAAGCGCATCCGCCATGATTTCTGCCTTTTCCATAAGGGAAAGGGGGTCGTCGCCGCCGGAAAGCTTCTTATCCACCGTGCAGGGCGCGATATCAAAATAGGGGTTGTTTACAAACTGCGCGGCATGGTAGGCGCGTGTCAGCTTTTGAGAAATTTCCTCGTCCGTCATGGAATCAAAAAGGAGAACGCCTGCGCTTCCGCGCATCTTGTTTCCGTCTTTATCAAAATCGCGGTAAACCGTTACGCTGATCTCGCGCACGGATGCTTCCCTTCGCATGTCTTCGTCTTTTCGAATAAAGAAAAGCTCGGCGCTCTTCTTTTCGGTATCGGAAATCAGCCATGTGCCGATATTAAGATGCGCCATAAGAGATGTAATTCTTTTAATCATGATGGTTCCTCCTTTCCATCAGCCGAGGCGGATGCGGGCTTTGATATAGGGGCCGCCGTCTGAAACCTTGACCCATTCTTTATAGCCCTTGCCGCAGAAGCCGCCGCCGCCGAGAGAGAAGTCGCTGCTCATCATGGAGATCGATTTGAGAAGGTCGGGCACATAACCGGTTAAAACGATCGGCGAACAGATTTTTCCGGTCAGACGGCCATCCTTGATCTCGCGGGCAATGTTCACCATGCATTGAATGCCCCAGTTTTTGGGATCCTCCATGCCGCTGGAGGGGTTTTCAAGCAGAAAGCCGTATTTCACCGATGCGATCATTTCGTCAAAGCGGCTCGTTCCGGGTTCAAAGAACGTATTGGTCATGCGGGTGTAGGCTTTTCGCCGGAAGGATTCGCGGCGGCCGTTTCCGGTGGGGGAAATGCCGAGTCTTCCTGCGCTGACCGCATCCGAGTAACCGGAAATCAGTATGCCGTTTTTAATGACCAGGGTGTCCTGTCCAAGGGTACCTTCGTCGTCAAAGAGGAAGGAAGCGCATTCCTTCGCCGCCTTTGCGCCGTCATGCATGGTGACGAGGTCGCTCGCCACGCGCTTTCCGATGTATTCCTTGGCAAGCGCCCTGTCTTTTACAAACATATCCATTTCAACGCCGTGACCGAAGGCCTCGTGTACGATCATGCCGGTGGTCTCCGGGTCGCAGATGCACTCGTATTCGCCGGGCTCCATGCTTACGGAGTCGAGAAGTGAAATCACCGTATCCGTTACCTCGTCGATCACTTCGTCCTTTGCCATATCATTGAGTATTTCCGCGCCGCCGAGCGTGGAGAAGCTCTTGTAATAGTCCTTTACCTCTTCGCCCTTTGCGGCAAGGCTCACGATTGCGCCGTTGGACCAGATAAGGCTTTCCGAAAGGTCTCTGTTTTTGGAAAGGAAGAACCGGTGGTTTTTCTGCCATACGAAGCGAATGCTTGCGTCCAGAATTCTTTCGTCCTTTTTGAGGCACTTTTCGCGAAGATCGGTAAGCTTTGAAATAATCTGATCGGGTTCAAGGCTGTCGGGATCGATTTCAAGCTCCGTCTGCTCGCTTACGCATGCTTTTTCATCGGTCGGGAGGGGATCGTCTCCCTTTGCGCTTTCAGAAAGCGTATGAATTGTGCGAAGGATATCCGGTATGATATTTTCGCTTATTTCGCTTACGGAATATTCCACGATGGATTTCCCGTTATGAACGCGGATGACAAACCCGCGGTTGGTAAAATCGGCATTTTCTGAGATGCTTACGCCGGTCGAAGCAATCTGATACGCCATAGAGCATGCGTCCTGACCGAGAATCGATGCATAGGGATAAATGGCCGTAAGGCTGTTAATCAGTTTTTTTGCATCCGGCTTGCTTTTTATAAGGAACTCGCTAACGGGTAATAACAATTTCATCACTCTTTTCGATTTGCTCCGTCCATTTGGGATGTTTCGCAATGGGACAGCGCTGATTTTTCTTTGCGGCGCGCGCCTGTACGTAACAGCCGCACAGGCGGCACGCGGCGTTTAAAAGGTATTCGCACGAGGCGCACAGAGTAAGCCGTTTTTGATATTCGTCTTCGTTCGCGCGGACGTCCTTCGGAAGATCGGCCACATACGAATCGAGATGGCGGATGATGTCGGCCTGATCCATGTTTTCAAGCATGCATTTCCTGCAAAGGATTTCGCCCGATATGTACGCCATTATTCAAACGAAAGAGATACGCAGCTTACGGCGGGAAGCGTAAGAGAAATCTCGGTTCCGGATGCATCCGGCGATACGGAAACGCCGGAAAGCGGCTTTATGGAAACGGCGCACGCGTCTTCGAAGGTGTTCATCTGATTCATGCTTCCGGTGAGAATGCGGGCTTCCAAAAGTGATACCGCCCTTGCGTCGATTCTTAGGGACAGACTGATATCCTCGTCCGCCGAAGCGTTTGAAAGCGTGATATGGATTTTTCCGTTGTCGTCGATGGACGCGGAATGCGACACCTTTTCAAGCCCCTCAAACCCCGGAACGGGATCTTTCTCAATCATGCTGCCGAGAAGATGCGCGCCCTGATGCGCCTTGTACAGATCGAATACATGGTAGGTGGGGGTCAGGAGCATCTTTTCGCCGTCGGTCAGCACGATTGCCTGCAGCACATTGATCATCTGGGCGATGTTCGCCATGTGTACGCGGTCGGCGTGCCGGTTGAAGATGTTGAGGGTGATTGCTGCGAGAAGCGCGTCGCGCATGGTGCTCTGCTGATAGAGGAAGCCGGGATTCGTACCGGGTTCTACGTCGTACCAGGCGCCCCATTCGTCTACGATCATGCCGATTTTCTTTTCGGGATCGTATCTGTCCATGATCGCGCCATGCTTTTCGATGAGCTCGTCGATGAATGACGCATTAAGAAGCGTCTGATAGTATTCTTCCTTGGTGAATTCCGTCGCGCTGCCCTTGTGCTGCCAGTTATCGGTGGGAATTGTATAATAGTGAAGGGAGAGGCCGTTCATAAGGTGTCCGGCTTCCTTCATAAGCGTTTCTGTCCAGGCATAATTCGGATTTCCCTTGCCGGTTCCGGCGCCGCAGGCGATTCTGTAAAGGCGGTTTTTGCCGTAATTATGGCAGAAGGTCTGATAGCGCTTGTAAACATCCGCGTAGAATTCCGGGCGCATGTTTCCGCCGCAGCCCCAGTTTTCATTGCCTACGCCGAAGTACTTTACTTTCCAGGGCTCGTCCTGTCCGTTCTTTCTGCGAAGATCCGCCATGGGAGATACGTCAGGCGAGGTCATGTATTCCACCCATTCCTGCATCTCCTGAACGGAGCCGCTGCCTACATTTCCGTTGATGTATGCTTCGCAGCCAACCTGGCGGCAGAGCTCCATAAATTCATGCGTTCCAAATGAGTTGTCCTCCACGACGCCGCCCCAGTTGGTATTGATCAGGTGTTTTCGGTCTTTCTTGTCCCCGATGCCGTCTTTCCAGTGATATTCGTCGGCAAAGCATCCGCCCGGCCAGCGGAGAACGGGAAGCTTGATATTTTTAAGCGCTTCCACGATATCGCTCCTCATGCCGTTTACATTTGGAATGTCGGAGTTTTCGCCTACATAAATGCCGTTATAGATACATCTTCCGAGATGCTCCGAGAAATTTCCGTATACTTCCGGATGAATGTAGCTTTTCTTGATGGCGGGATTGACGATTAAACGCATGTGGTCTTCCTCCCTTAATGATGATTGTATTTCATTCCCGCGTCAAACGCCCAGAACAGGCGCTCGGCGGTCTGCCGGATCAACAGATCTGCGTTGGCCATGGCGTATTCAAGCGTCATGGGCGCGTTTTCAATGGGGAATATCATGGCGTTTCCTGCGGTATAAAGGTTTTCTGCTTCGGGTCCCATGCCGCCGGTGATTACGGCGACCGGAACATGAAAGCGATTCGAGCGCTCAATAATTCCGGAAGCGACCTTTCCGTATTTTACGGTTTGTCCGTCTACTCTTCCTTCGCCCGTAACTACGAGATCCGCGTCTTCCAAAAGTGCGTCAAATCCAGCCATATCGAGCACAACGTCAATGCCGCGCTTCATATCGGCTCTGAGTACGCCTGTAAGAGCCGCGCCCGCACCGCCCGCAGCGCCGGAGCCGGGGAAGGAGGATATATCGATATTAAAAAGATCGAAGAACATGTCCGCATAATGCGTCATGCCATTTTCAAGCTTTTGAAGGGTGATTTCGTCCGCGCCTTTCTGCGGGCCGTATATATATGTTGCGCCCGATTTTCCAAGGAGCGGGTTTGTGACGTCCGAAATCACGGTAAGGCGCGCGTTTTGAAGGCCGGGGTGCAGGTGATCAAGGCGGATATGTCCGATCTTTGAAAGCTCTGCGCCCATGCCGTCAAGCCTTCTTCCGCTTTCTGTTTCAAATACTGCGCCGAGCGCAGACAAAAGTCCCATGCCGCCGTCGTTCGTGGCGCTTCCGCCAAGACCGATCAAAATATTCGTATGACCGTCGTCCAGCACATGCGCGATCATTTCGCCGAGCCCGTAGCTTGTAAGGTACATGGGATTTCGAAGCGCCTTCGGAACCAGCGTAAGTCCGGAGCACTGCGCCATTTCGATGACGGCAGTGGAGTCTGAAAGGCAGGCGTATTCGGCTTCGACCGTTTCTCCGTGAGGCGCGGTGACTTTTTTCCTCACGCGCTTTCCGGGAACGATTCCCAAAAGCGCGTCAATTGTGCCCTCGCCGCCGTCGGCTACGGGAAGGGACGAAATCTTGACGTCGCCGAAGCGTTTCTTTGCTTCACAGGATAAAATTTCCGTGATTCTTACGGCGGACGCGGAACCTTTGAAGGAATCCGGCGCAAATATAATATGCATAATGTATCTCCCGAACAGTTTTCTATATCATAACATAAATGGGAAAAAAGGGCAATTGATAAATGAATAAAAACCGGCGAGAGCAAGCAGGATAGAAAAAGGAGAGGTGAATAGAAATGGAGATAGCAGGAATACGGGCAAGCGAGATTCTGGATTCAAGGGGATATCCCACAATCAGAACGCGCATATGGCTGAAAAACGGCGTAATGGCGGAAGCATCCGTGCCCTCCGGCGCGTCGACCGGCTCCCATGAAGCATATGAAAAGAGAGACGGCGGAAAGAGATATATGGGTAAGGGCGTGCTCGGTGCGATAGACGGAATCAACGGCGTAATCGCACGCGCACTGATCGGTGAGGATGTAAGAAACCAGAGCGGTATCGATACAAAGATGATTGCGCTTGACGGGACGAAGGATAAGTCTTCCCTTGGCGCGAACGCCATTTTGTCCGTGTCCATCGCTGCGGCAAGATGCGCCTCCTTCCTTCAGGGAATACCGCTTTACCGCTATATTCGCGGGCTTATGCCTGGAAAGCTTCCGAGGGTTATGATGAACGTATTGAACGGCGGACGGCATGCGGACAACAATCTCGATATTCAGGAGTTTATGATTGTTCCGAAGGAAGGAATGCCTTTTAGCGCTTCTATTCAGATGTGCGCAGAAATATACAGAAGCCTTAAGGATGATATCAAAAGCCTGGGGCTTTCATCGGCGGTCGGAGATGAGGGCGGCTTCGCACCGAACCTTGAAACGGACGAGGACGCGCTGCTTCTTTTGACAAAGGCGTCAGAAAAAGCGGGTTATGCGCCCGGAAAGGACGTGTTTTTCGCGCTTGACATGGCAGCCGGCGAATGGGCGGATGAGGAAGGATATTATCTTCCCAAAAGGAGAACGAAGCTTACGCGGGCGGAGCTTATGGACTATACGGAAATGCTTACGAAGAAATATCCCATAATTTCTGTGGAGGATCCGCTGGGAGAGGACGATTTCGACGGCTTCAGCGTGCTGACTTCCAAAATAGGAGAGAGCGTTTCGGTCGTTGGAGACGATTTGTTTGTCACGAATCCCGAAAGAATCAGTAAGGGCGCAGAAGCGGGATGCGCAAATGCGGTGCTCATAAAGCCCAATCAGATTGGCAGCGTTACCGAAACGCTTTTGGCTGCGTTTACCGCAAGGCGGTACGGGTACAGGGTGATTGCATCGCACAGAAGCGGGGATACTGCGGATCCGTTTTTGGCGGATCTTGCCGTCGGTATGAATGCGGATTTCATAAAAAGCGGCGCGCCCGCAAGGAGCGAGCGCACAGAAAAATACAACAGACTTATGGATATCGCGGATGATATCGAGGCTATACAATAAGACGGATCAATAAACACAGGCCAACGCCCGGAATCAAGGGGACGATGAATGTTATGAACGTCCAGAAAAGGCTCTTTGTCTCTTTGTAGGAAGTGATGAGGGAGGTAGAACACGGGAAATGCATGAGGGTAAATGCAAGCGAACAGAGCGCAGTTCTGACCGTCCAGCCGTTTTGAACGAGTATGCTTTTTAGGGAGGATACGCTCTCTATTTCCGTAAGCGAACCGTTTGAAAGATAGATCATGATCAGAAGCGGCAGCATGATTTCATTTGCCGGAAGGCTCAAAAGAAACGCTGTCAGGATCGCGCCGTCCATGCCTAAAAACAAGCCTGCGGGCTCAAGATAATCGGTAATATGCTTGATAATCGGCGTTCCCGATATACTGATGTTTGCAAGGCACCATATGATAAGCCCCGCAGGAGCGGCGACGGCAAGTGCGCGCAGGAGCACCTTAAACGCTCTGTTTACCAAACTTTCCGCGATTACCCTAAAAAACGCAGGCTTCCTGAGGGGCGGTATCTCCATGGCGAAAAATGAACTTTTTCCGCGAAGGAGAGTTACGGACAAAAGATAGGACATCAGAAGCGTCATAAGTATGCTGACAGCGATCATGCCCGTAACGGCAAAGGCGGTTATTACTGTGCTTACGGATAGAAAGGCATAGCTGATTTGAATAAGCGCAGGAAAGCGGCCGTTGCAGGGCATGAGGGAGTTCGTGATAAGCGCGATCATCCTTTCGCGCGGAGAAGATATGATTCTGCATCCCGTGATTCCGACGGCATTGCAGCCGAGTCCCATGCACATGGTAAGCCCCTGCTTTCCGCAGGCGCGGCATTTTGAAAAAGCGCCATCCAGATTGAAAGCGATTCTCGGAAGAAAGCCGCATTCTTCCAGCAGCGAAAACATCGGGAAAAATATTGCCATCGGCGGCAGCATTACCGATATCACCCATGTAAGAACGCCGTATACGCCGTCGATCATTACGGGCGCAAGGGGCTTTAAAAAGAAGACGGAATCAAAAAAGCGGCGTAGGGGCGCTTCTGCAGAGCTAAACAGTGCGCTTAGTGCTTTTGAAGGCAGGTTTGCAAAGGAAATGGTAAAATAGAGTATGGCAAACAGGAACAAAAGCATGATGGGAAACGCCGTATATTTTCCGGTGAGAATTTTGTCTGCCCTTGCCGCCTGCGGTTCCATCTTCTTTTTTGTTACGCAGGAACCGTAGATTTCGCCTGCGCATTCTGAAAAGGTCTGTATGATTTCGCTTTGAACCGCATCTAATGATCTTCCGAATGCGCGACTTACGTTTAAAGCGTCCGGGTCACCGGCAAGCGCATAAAGAAAAGCGCTTTTATAATCGATCTGTTTTATTTCTGAAACAGCCTGAAGTATTTTACGAAGCCACGGCTTATACGGCGCGTGAAAGCTTTGCTCCTTTGCGGGTTTGCTTTCTGAAAGCCGATTCAGCATTTCGTTAACGCCCTGCCCGGTTCTTGCGGAAACGGGAAGCACCGGACAATTGAGAGATTCGGACATCCGTTTGGTATCAATGTTCACGCCCTTTTTAGCGGCTTCATCGGCGAGATTTATAATTAGAAATGCATCCGGCCGTATTTCAAGAACGCTCAAAGCAAATGCAAGGCTTCTTCTGATATTCGTGGCGTCCAGAATTACGCACACTCGTTCTGCTTCCCGTGACAACAAAAAATCCCTTGCAATTTCTTCCTCCGGCGAATTCGGGTAAAGAGAATATGTGCCGGGAAGGTCGACAAACAGAAAATGATTTCCGTTGTGCAATCTTTTTCCGCTCATGATATCCACGGTTTTCCCCGCCCAGTTGCCGGTGTGCTGTTTGATACCGGTCAGGCGGCTGAAAAGCGTGGATTTTCCTACGTTTGGATTCCCTGTAAGCGCGACGGTGATGACCGGCTGCGCTTTTTCGCTGTTTTTTTTCATTTTAGGTGCGCTCCTTTATGCTGATCCCGATCAATCGCGCGTCCTTTGAGCGCAGCGCTATGGTGCTTTCCAGGATTCTGTATGCGCGGGGGTTGCCGAGAGGGCTTATGAGTGCAAGAGAAATCCTTTCTCCGGGAATAAAGCCCAGATTCATAAGGCGGCTCTTTTTATCTTCTTCGCCTGAGACCCATTGGATTATACCCGTCTGTCCGAAGCTCAGGCGGGTAAGCGGCATTGGTCGCATACGCATTCCTCCTTAACTCATGTGATTTATGCGTATGCAAAAATGCCCCGGAAGGTTACAAAATATTGGAAACGGACGCCTTTTCGTGACTGATCAGGTGCTTTGCGCTTTCCGTCAAAAGGGAAAGGGCTTTTTCAAAATCCTCCGTATCGCCGATTTCAAGGGATGTGGAAGCATCCGCAAGGTGGGCGTAGATTTCGTGAATCGATTCATGGGGAAGGAAGGTTTCAAGAATCGGCGTTTGCTTTTTAAGGGAAGAGAGCATGTTTGTAAGCGCGTCAACCGCTTTTTCCGTTTGCCCGGCCTTCGCATAAGCAAGCACGGAAGAAGTATCGTTAAGCAATCCGTTCATGGACGCGTTTACAAAGCGGCTGGACAACACGCAAAGAATAACGGATACAAAAAGACATGAAGACACAAGAATCAGTCTTGATTTCATATTACCATTTCACCTCCTCGGGATTGACGGCCTGTATGGTATGCGTGTTTCCGCTCTTTTCCTGAACGGACAATACGCCCTTTGTGCTGATGACGGCAAGGTACACCGCCTTTTCGGAAAGCGAGTATTCCGATAAAATCCCCCGGAGCCATTCTTTTGTCAGATGTGCGACGGTCAAATTGTTTTCCTGAACCCGGCCGTCCATGATGAGCGCAAGCGGCACGCCCTCATAGCCTGCGTCAATACCCATTTCCTCGACGTTGGGCGAACGGTATGCGGAGCGGGGGAACGCTGTGATTTTCCCGTTTGCTTCCATAATCGCACACTCCACTTCTCCCGGATTCAATATGCCGCTTTCGCGGACTCCTTCCAGCAAATCCGAAAGCGTAAGACACAGGCGCGTAAGCTCCTTATCGTTTATTACGCCCTTTGCTATGAGAACAGAGGGCTTTCCTGAGATCAGCGCGCGGGCTTTATCCGACTTCAGGCAGATGAGCGCGATGATTCCGTGAATGGCAAGTACCGCAAGCACCGGAATCAGTCCGTGGAGCAGCGGCGTAGATACGTTCGCCATCGGCGTTGCCAGAAGCTCGGCGATGATGAGCGCCATGGCAAGCTCATAGGGCTGAAACTGCCCCAATTGACGTTTGCCGAGCGCGCGAATGAAAAGTATCATGAGTACATACAGCAAAAAGGCTCTGATAAGTATGGTAAACATGATAAAAAACCTCCGGAATTTGCAATTATTAAACGGAATATCTTGCTTTTTGCCCCGATTATTTGCTATAATCAGAAGATAATGAGGTTGTCTCATATTATGCTCAGAAAGGTCCGACTTAACATGCACAAAATATGGAATCCCGATATAGAATGTATCGACCGCGAGGCGCTGAAAAAGCTTCAAAGCGAACGCTTGCGCAAGGTTGTTAAACTTGAATATGACAATGTTCCTCTCTACAGGGAGAGAATGGATAAAAAAGGAATCAAGCCCGAAGATATCAGAACCATAGATGATCTTAAATATCTTCCCTTTACCGATAAAACCGATCTTCGCGACCAGTTCCCTTTCGGACTCCTGGCGGCGGATAAAAAGGACATCGTCCGCATTCAGGGCTCCTCCGGAACTACAGGCAAGCCCATCGTTTCCGGTTACACGCAAAACGATATCGATGTATGGACGGAAATGATGTCGAGAACCCTAACCGCAGCCGGCGCAGATCAGAACAGCGTTATTCAGATTGCCTACGGATACGGGCTTTTTACCGGCGGCCTCGGCGCACATCAGGGCGCATCCAAAATCGGCGCAATGACGATTCCCATGTCCAGCGGCAACACCCAGCGCCAGATCATGATGCTGACGGAGCTTGGCGTGACGCATATCTGCTGTACGCCGAGCTACGCATTGTATCTTGGTGAAACACTTAATGAAATGAATATCGATCCCAGCCGGCTGTCGCTGAAGGCCGGATGTTTCGGCGCAGAGCCGTGGACAGAGGAGATGCGGGGACAGATTGAAGCGCTCCTTGGAATCGATGCGTTCGATATCTACGGACTTACCGAAATCGCAGGCCCCGGCGTTTCCTTTGAATGTCTTGCCAAGCACGGCATGCATGTAAATGAGGATCATGTGATTCCGGAGATTATCGATCCCGCAACAGAAATGCCGCTTCCCTACGGAGAGAAGGGTGAATTGGTATTTACCACCATCAGCAAAACCGGTATGCCCATGCTCAGATACCGCACGCATGATATCTGCCGCCTGCATGATGAAAAATGCGAATGCGGAAGAACGCTCGTGCGCATGGAGCGCCTGATGGGCAGAACCGATGATATGCTGGTCATCCGCGGCGTAAACGTATTCCCGAGCCAGATCGAGGGCGTACTGGTCGGCGTACAGGGCGTGGCGCCGCATTACATGCTGATTGTAGATAGAGTAAAGTCCACCGATTCCCTCGAGGTGCAGGTGGAAGTTACGGACGAAATGTTCAACGATTCCATCGGCAAGCTCGAAAAGATCAAGCATGAGATCATTGAAAAGATCAAGTCCGTTGTAGGCGTAAAGGCAGCCGTTACCCTCGTAGGACCGCATACCATTCCCAGATCCGAAGGAAAGGCCAAGAGAGTAATCGACAAGCGCAAGATGTGAGGAGGAAGACTGCATGTACCGCGTAAAACAGTTAAGTGCATTTCTGGAAAACCGAAAGGGAAGTCTCGCTGCCGTTACGCAGCTTCTCGGCGCAAACGGACTGAATCTGCTCGCGCTGTCCATTGCCGAAACGGATAATTTCGGCGTATGCCGCTTTATCCTTTCCGATTACGAAGCGGGCATGAAGCAGCTTCGCTCGGCCGGTTATACCGTTCGGACCACCGATGTATTGGTGACCTGCGTTCCGGACCGTCCCAGCGGGCTTGGCGATATTCTTCGCCTGATGGAGAAAGAAGACATTTCCGTTGAGTACCTGTATTCCTTCGTCCGCAATTCCGGCTTTAACGCGCTGATCATCTTCCGCGTGTCGGATATTGACAAGGCACAGCGCGTTTTTAAAGAAAACAGAATTGAAATGCTCACGCAAGCGCAGGTGGAGGCGCTTTGAAAAGGCTTGAAATGCAAGTATCGCTCGGAGCGATTGCCCACAATGCAAGGTTCATTCGAAGCCTGATTCCGGAGCATGTAAAAATGCTTTCGGTTGTGAAGGCGGATGCATACGGTCACGGCGCTAAGGAAGTCGCTTCGCGCTTGATTCGGGAGGGGCTTAACGATGCGTTCGCCGTGGCGACGGCGGATGAGGGCGTTCAGCTGAGAATGAATGGAATCACCGGCGTGCCGATCGTGGTCTTGGGCTATTCCGGAAAAGAATCCGTTGAGGATGCGGTAGAATACGGCCTTTCGCAGGCGGTATTTGATGTACGAGGCCTTGAAATGATGAGGGATGCGGCTGAAAAGCTTGGGAAAGAAGCGAAGGCGCACCTCAAAATCGATACGGGTATGACGCGCATCGGCGTAAGGGGAAAAGAAAAACTGAATATGCTCCTTGAATGCTGGGACAAAATCGAAAACGTTCATATGGAGGGCATGTTTACGCATTTCTCCGCCGCGGATTCCGATCCGGAGTTTACGAAAATGCAGTTTGATGCGTTTTCGGAAGCAATGAAAACCGTCAAAGCGCATGGGTATACCCCCGTTTTGCATGCGGCGGCCAGCACGGCGCTTTGGAAGAATGAATATCAGCTCGATATGGTGCGCGCGGGAATCGCGCTGTACGGCGTTGAAAACGGGCCTATGAAAGGCGCTCTCAGGTTCGCGCAGCGCCTGATTACGCGCCCAAGCCGCATAGAGCGTGTGAAAAAAGGGGACAGCGTAGGCTATTCCAGAAACTACATCTGCCCGCGCGATTCGGTGATTATGACGCTGCCCTGCGGCTACGGCGACGGATATCCGAGGATATTGAGCGGCAAAGCGGACGTGCTTGTAAACGGAAAGCGCGCCGGGATTGTCGGGAACATATGCATGGATATGATGATGGCCGATGTTACGGATGCAGGAGATGTGAATATGGACAGCGTGGTTACGCTGATGGGGCAGGACGGACCAGAGGCGATTACACCTGAGGAGCTTAGCCTTAAAGCGAACACGATTCCCTATGAAATCATGCTCGGCTTTGCGCCGCGAATCGAAAAGCGGATCAAGGACGACTAATGTTTTGGAGGTTTACCATGAATAACGCGTTGAGTATGATCAAGAAAAACTATGTAATGCACATCGTGATGGCGGTATTGTGCGTGATGGTTTCCTTTGTCGGAAACCTGTGGCTCGGCATGGTGCTGGGAATTGCCATTTACGCCATCTATTTAGTCATGCAGTTCGGAGACGGTGCGGATCGCGGCGAACGCGCCTGCACGATGACGGCGACGGTTGAAAAAATTCAGTCGGAGGGCAGAAAGCCGGATGACAGAATGACAAAGCAGATGTTCAGCAAAAAAACTGCGATTTTCGCTTTTATCTGGTCGTCCGCGCCGTTTTTCCTGCTTGCGGTTGTCAATCTGATACTGGCGGATCCCAATAGCGTAAATGAAAACACTCTGGGTATCGTTACGCGTGTGGTGAATCTTCCTGTTGCGTGGCTTACCCGTATTTTTACAACGATGGTCGGCGTTGACTATACGGGTGCGCTCAATGCCGGCGAAACCGTGTTCTCGTCGATTACGCATGCCGGTCTTGATTTTTCTGCGATGATCAAGTCCGCATCCGAATTTACCGTATATTCAACCGCATATGACCTTCACTACCTGACCTATATGCGAATTTGCTTTATTCCCTTAAGCTTCCTTCCGTCCCTTGCCATGCTGATCGGCTATCTGCAGGGCCCGAGATACCGCCGGAAGAAGCTCATCGAGATTCAGAAGGGCACCCGCAAAAAGAAGAAGAAGCTGAAGGTGTTCAACAAGACCAGAGAACCCAGAAGAATGAAGCCGGAAGTATAAGAAGCTTTTGTAATGTCGCTTGCAATTATTTCAAAAGTATGCTATAGTTATTACGGAGTGATGAAATTTTGCGTATAATTGGCGGCGATGCAAAGGGCAGGCGGTTGTTTGCGCCGGAAGGTATGGACACAAGGCCGACTTCTGACAAAATTCGCGAATCGGTATTCAACATACTGGTTCATATTGTGCCGGATGCATGCGTATTGGATCTTTTCGGAGGAACGGGCGCGCTGGCACTTGAAGCGATGAGCCGCGGCGCAAAATACGCCCTGATTTCGGATATATCGGCAAAGGCGATTTCCGTGATAAAGAGAAATGTGGAAACGGTGCTTGGCGAAGCGGACAGGAAGAATGTAACAGTTTTGAAAGCCGATTACCGCCGGGCAGCCTCAGCCGCTTTCAAGGAAAAATTCAGTCTTGTGTTTTTGGATCCGCCGTACCGGATGAACGATTGCTATGAAGATGCGCTTAACCGGCTGATCGAAGCGGACGCGCTTGCAAATAGCGCCATAATCGTTATGGAAAAAGCAAAAGACGCTTTAATAAGAGTGCCCGATTCCATGGAAGTTTACGACGAGCGCGTGTACCGCGATACGGTTGTCGCGTTTGCGCGTTTTAAGGAGATGAATTCATGATCGCGTTGTTTGCAGGAAGCTTTCATCCGCCGACAAACGGGCATTTGGACGTTATAAAAAGAAGCGCGAAAATGTTTGAAAAGGTTTATGTGGCCGTAATGGCGAATCCCGATAAAAAGTATATACTATCGGCGCAGGAGCGCGTAAGGATGCTTAAAAAGATCACAGAAGACCTTGATAACGTAGAAGTGGTAACCGATTCCGGGCTTACTGCGGAATTGGCCGGAAAACTCAATGCACAGGTACTGGTAAGAGGCGTTCGCGGCGTAGGCGACATGGAGTATGAAATAAACGTTTCGAACGCGAACAGAATGCTGACAGGCGTGGACACGGTGTTTCTTCCGTGCCTTCCCGAGCACAGCTGGATATCCTCAAGCATTGTAAATGATATCGCGCGCCATGGCGGCGCAATCGGGGAAATGGTTCCCGAAGCAATTTTGGAAGATATTAAGCGCGCCATTGCGCATGAATCAAAAGGAGTGTAACTGATGGAAAATAATCGCGATACGCTGTTTGAGGAAGAGATGAACGAAGAGGTTCAGGGCGAAAACGTGAACGAATTCGAAGAGGAAGAGTCCTACAGCGAATACGCCGGTGAACAGGACGAGGAAGGCTACGAAGAGGCCTACGAGGACGAAGAAGACGGCGAATACGAGGACGATTATTCTTCAGAAGACGAGGAAGAAGACGACGAGGAATACGAAGAAGATGATGAAGAAGACGAGGAAGAAAACGGTGATGAAGAAGAGGTAGATGATACCGCTTACATTATGCAGCTGTTTGATTTTCTCCAGCAGGCGCTTGAAAGCGGCACCAGCTTCCCGATGACCAGCAAAAAGCTGGTGGACGTTGAAAAGTGTTTCAGCATCATTCGCGATATGAAGGAAAATCTTCCCGACGGCATCCAGTTCGGCATGAAGATCAACGCCGAGAGAGACAGAATTCTCGAAAAGGCTGAAAACATTGCGACCACCAAGGTGACCACTGCAAACGTTCAGGCTAAGAGCATCAAGGACGAGGCCAATGATTACGCGCAGAACACCATCGCCCGCGCAAGAAGCGATGCAAAGAACATGATTCAGGAAGCGGAAGCCAAGGCAAAGGCGATCATCGACAACGCCTCCATGAAGGCGAAGAAGATGGTCAGCGAGAGCGAAGTTATGCAGAGAGCCAGAAGCGAAGCGGCTGTGCTGATTGAGAACGCACGCGTGGACGCGCATGAGCGCAGACTCAAGGCTGTAAACGACGCTTATCGTCTTCTCGACGCGCTTGAAAAGCAAACCGCCGGCATTACCGAAGCCATCGCCCGCAGAAAGAACGAAATGGTTGGAAATAGCAACAGCAACCGATAATGAATATCATCCGCCGCTCAGCCGGCGGATTTTTTATATAAACGCTTTCGGCATGAAAGCGTTTATTTTTGTGCATAATGAGAGTATTCGATAATAATCTGCGGAGGAATCAATCAAATGCCGGGCGGTATGGAGCGTATAAACGAATGGATGAAGAATACCGGAGAAACGCTTTTTGGCGATTGGCTCATAAGGAAAAAGTACCGGAAAGCGGAGCAGATGGCAAAAGGATTTACAGGTAAAACCGAATATATTTCGGATGAGACGCGTTTTGTGGTTGAAAACATAAAGCGTATGGAGGCATTAGAGATACGCGCCCGCAGGGATCTAAAAAAGAGAGATAATTATGAAAGAAAAACAAGCCGAAGAATGACGGAATGGGCAGTATCGCTTTCGGACGGCGCAAAGGCGCTGCTTGACTCAAACGCAATCGAAGAAAGTCTCAGAGAAATGGATGAGAGGCTGCTTTTGTCATGTCAGGAAATCTGGCATGCGCCGATGGTTCTGACAATTGCGCTTACGGACGCGTTTCTTTCGCTCGCAACGGATGCGCTGATATTCCAGCAGGAATGGGAAAACGCCGAAAAATGGATAAATGCCAGCGCGGACGAGCCTGTAAGCAGTGTGCATCCGGCATTTTTTGAGCATGCCGTGCGGCTTAGCGTTATCAATGAAGACGCGCATAAACGGGAAACGCTTGTAAAGCGGCTGGCGCTGCTCGGAAGAAGCGAGGATGACATTTTAAGAATCGCAAGAGATATGCATTCGGATATGCTCGTCAGACTTCAAAATGCGGTTAAAAGCATGTGGGCGCTTAACGATATGAACTGGAAGCGCGTTTTTACGCGCGTGAGCTGCCTTGAAAACGTGCTTATGCAGGATCCTTCGGGCGTATATCAGCAAATGGATGACGAGTCAAAGGATGCAGTGAGGCAGGAATGCGCATATCTCTCAAGAATCAGCTTCCTTCCCGAACGGCTGATTGCATCAAAGGCGATAGAGATTGCAAATGAAGACGAAGCGGAAGGTGCGGTATGGGCGCTGTACACGCATGCCGGAAGAGCGCGCCTCATGGAAAGCCTGAATGTTCGGTGCGGGAATAAAACTCGTATGTTCCCCGATGCGGGCGGGAAAAAGCTGATTCTTACCTACATCGCACTTTCTACAGTGATTACGTGCATCGCATGGAAAACCATGGGATTTATCGGAGCTGTACTTGCGTTTCCGATTGTTTGGCTCATGGCGGGAGAAATTACAAGGCGGTTATTTTCAAGATTTACAAGAGGTGGAAAGCTTTTACGCCTAAAAATGGATGATATTTCAGAAGATGCAGCTGCGCTTGTCGTAATTCCGGCGCTTTTATCGAATACGGATAGTGTGGAAAAAGCATGCATGCAGCTTGAAACCTTCGGCGTAAATGAAACGAGCAGTAATGTGGATTTTTTACTTTTGGGCGATTTTAAAGATGCAGACGAAGAGGAAACGAATGAAGACAAAGAGATTATCGAAAAAGCGTCCGGTGAAATCAGAAATATAAATCACAGATGCGTAAGAGAAAAGTATTTCTATCTTCACAGAAAGCGCAGATGGAATTCAAAGGATGAAGTATGGATGGGATACGAACGAAAGCGCGGCGCGCTCAATGAATTGAACCGTCTTCTGCTTAGCGGTGAAAACACGTTTGACGCTTACGGAGAAAACGCCCGGGTGCTCGTCAACAGATACAAATACGTGATTACAATGGATATGGATACGGAAATGATCCCGGGAACCATTCGGAAGCTGATCGGCACGATTCATCATCCGCTGAACAGACCCTCCGGCGAAAACGGTTATGCTGTCATTCAGCCGCGAATGGAAAATGGTGAAGGAATGCTCAGAAACCGCTTTATGCGGATAACGTCGGGCGTAAGCGGCATGGATTCCTATTCCTCCCGCGCGTTTGACGCATATCAGGATGCGTGCGGCGAGGGGCTGTTTTCGGGAAAGGGCATATATGATATAAAGGCGTTTACCCAGCGGCAGGAAGGCGCATTTCAAGAGAACCGGATTCTCAGCCATGATATGATCGAAGGCATATTTACAAAGGCCGGGTACGCAGGCGATATTTCTGTATTTGAAGGATTTCCGAAATCGCCGGAGTCGTATCTGAAAAGATTTGAGAGATGGACGCGCGGGGACTGGCAGCTGATCGGATTTCTGTTTGATTTCAAACGTCTCAGGGCGCTTGACAGGTTCAAGATTTTCGATAACCTCATAAGAAGCCTTTCGCATGCTTCTTCTATTGCGCTTATTATACTTTCCGCATGGACGGGAAAGGCAGCGGCTTTGCTGTGGGGGCTTCTTCCCGTGATCGCGCCGGCCGTATTATCGGGATTCAGAAATGTTTCTCCTTCTTTTGTTACGCTTCTTATGCTTCCGTCCCTTGCCTGTCGGTCGCTTGCGGGGATAGGGCGCGCGCTTTACAGAACCCTGGTATCTCAAAAGCATATGCTTTCATGGGTTACTGCCAATGATGCGGACGGGGAAAATAAAAAAGAGAACCTCGAAGGAGCGGTATGTGCAATTCTTCTGATACCTTCTGTTATGTATTTGCCCGTTCTTCCGATGATGCTGCTTCTTGCAGGTTGCTTTGTATTCGGAAAAGGGATTTTAAACGGATTTGCGAACGAAAACGGAGAAGAAGAGATCAGCGGGAAAACGATAAGCATGCTGATGGAATGGGCGAGGGACACCTGGCAGTATTTTGAAAAATATGTTCCGCATTCGGGAAACGGTCTTCCGCCGGATAACGTGCAGCTCGATCCGCCGATCGGAGAAGCCCGGCGCACATCGCCTACGAACATCGGCATGTATATGGTTTCAGTAATCGGGGCGAAGGAGCTTGGTCTGATCGACGAATGCGAAATGAACGCCCGGCTTACTAAGACCATCCATACCATCGCCGCGCTTGAAAAATGGAACGGACTTTTATTCAACTGGTATGATACTGCTTCGCTTAAGCCTATGAAACCGAGATATATATCAAGTGTAGACTGCGGAAATCTTTTGGCGTCTATCATAACGGTAAGAAATATTTCAAGGGATGTGAACGACAAGCTTCGCATGCTTTCGGAAAAGCTTATCGCAGAAATGGATATATGCGCCCTTTATGACCGCGATAAAGAGCTTTTCAGGATTGGGTATGACGCGGAAAGGGATGAAATGAGCGCGTCTTACTACGATCTGCTTTCCTCGGAGGCAAGAATACTGAGCTTTGCTGCCATGGCGGAAAAGGGGATTCCGCTTTCGCACTGGCAGAAGCTTTCAAGACCCTCCGTTTGGATTCGGGGAAGAAACACGCTTCTTTCCTGGAGCGGAACCATGTTTGAATATATGATGCCGTTTTTGTTTATGCCGTCTTCGGACAGGTCGCTGCTCGGACAATCGGCAAAGGGCGTATTATCTGCGCAGATGCAAAACGGGCGAAGGAAGGATCGCGCATGGGGCGTTTCGGAGTGCGCATACCGGGCGTTTGATGCGAAAATGAATTATCAGTACCGCGCGTTCGGCGTAAGCGATCTCTCATTGTCCGGTACGGACGACGGAGATACTGTTGCACCCTATGCTTCGGCGCTGTCGCTTTCGGTTGGCGCAAGCGAATCCGTACAGAATCTTTATGCGCTTTCAAAGGAAGGCTTAAAGGGTTCATACGGCTTTTATGAATCGGCGGACTATTCAAACGGGAATATACCGGAAATCGTATTTTGCTATATGGCGCATCATCAGGGCATGGCGCTTACGGCGATTGCAAATTACCTGAGCGGAAACAAAATAAGCGAATACTTTATGATGGATCCGAGAGAAAAATCCTTCTTGGAAATTCTGAATGAAAAGCCTGCGCCCAAGAGATTTCTGACGATGTATTTCAAAAGAAGAGAAGAAAAGATAGATAGGGCGTATGTGCGTCCGCGAACGGATTATATGAGGCATGTGAAGGCGGATAAAGCGCACGACGGACATATGCTCTTCGGCTACGGGACAGAAGCCTATATAGATTCAATGGGAAACGGTTTTCTTCGGAAAGAAAACGTGTATATGAATCTTTTCAGAGGCGACAAAGACAGGTATCCGGAAAGAATACTTCCGAGGGTTTTTGAGGGGGACAGTGAAATCAAAGCAAGCGGCGTATACTTTGATGCGGGCTATGCATTGTTTGAAGGAGGTTCTTCAAACATACAATACAAAACCGCCGTTTGCATATCTCCACAGACGGGACAGATGATATTCTCGGTGTCCATCCGTTCGCTTGCGGAAAATATGCTGCGCGTTCGAATCCGGCAGGCGTTTTCGGTAAGCCTGATGACGAAAGAGGAAATGAACGCGCATCCGGTGTTCGGAAGCCTGTTTATGGAAGCATACCGCTCGGGTGAAGACGAATGGACATACGAAAGGCGAAAGAGAAAGAACAACGGTGCGGGATTTATGCTGAAGGCGGGCGTATACGGTTTTGAAAGCTATGAACCCCAAACGGATGATATGCGTTCAACGCTTAAAAATCCCGATGATACCAATGTTCCGTTTCGAAAGGATATGGTGCTGGACGGAAGCGTATGCTTGGCGCCGGGTGCGGAAAAAGAAGTGTTTTTTACGCTTCAGCTTCTTAAGGACTTGGAAGAAGGCTCAAAGATGTGCACGGCGAAGCGGGAGTTTGAACGGGCGAAGGCGCTTTCAAGCGCGCAGGCGCGAACGCTATTATCGTTTGCGGGGATTCAAGCAGGCGAATACAGAAAGATCGATTCCGCTTCAAAGGAAATGTTTTCATGTTCCGTAGGAAAAGCAGGCAGCTCCATTGATCGTAAGCCCGAAGCGCTGTACGAGTTTGGAATTTCGGAGGATATGCCGGTGCTGCTTGGGGAAATCCCCGACAGCAAAGCGCTTGACGGCGCAAGAAAACTGATTCGTGCGCATGAATTCCTGTTCGGAGCGGGCTTTTCTTCCTCCGTCGTACTGATTGCCGGGCATGAATCGGGCTATCATCAGCCGCTCAAAACGGCAATTGAGGGAATGATTCTTTCAAGCCATTTAAACGGCATACAGAATCAAAACGGCGGAATTTTTATAATCGACAAGGAGAGAATGACGGATGAAAAACAAATGCTGCTATCGTCTATTGCAGTTCTTAGAGCTGTAAACGGAGAAATCAGGGCAGTAAGAGACGCAAAAGGAAGCGGCAGGCCAAAGCGAATTCCGCTTTCATATGCAAATCAATATCTTTCAAGCGCTGACAGGATTTCGTATAACGGCTTCGGCGGCTATACAAAAGATCTCAAGGGCTATCAGATCGACGTTATGCCGGGGGCGGATACGCCTGCGCCGTGGTGCAATATGCTTGCCAATCCCGATTTCGGCGTACTGCTCACGGAAAGGGGCGGCGGGTTCATGTGGTATAAAAACAGCCGCATGGGGAGGATTACGCCCTTTGACAATGAAACCGCTCCGGGCGGAAGCATGATGAAAATATATCTGACTGACGATAACGGATACACGCCGCTTCTTCCGGGGTATCACAGGAAAGATATGTACAGGGTTACGCATTATCAGGGATATACCAAAGTGGAAGGCGCGTTTGAAGAGGGCGATTATGAAGCAAATCTGTTTTCGGATTCAAAAAAGCCGATATTCGCCGTTTCCATTGATATAAGAAACAAAACCGGTTATGAAGTACAAAAAAATCTGATTGCTTCCATGGATTTTCTGATGGGTACGTTTGTAAGCGATAAGCGATTTTTGCGGATGGAAAAGGAAGACGGGATGCTTTTTGCCAAAGGGCGAATGGATGGAATCGGCTTTTTGACGATCAAGGGCGGAAAAGATGCGCTTGAACCAATAGACGCTTTTCCGGAAGACATGGAAGAGAGTTTGATTGAAAAAGGCTCGTATATATGTAGGGATGTTGTAATGGCGGGAAACTGCAAGTCAAGAATTACCATACTATCCGGATGGGCAGAGAATAAGGAGCAGGCAATGTCTTTTGCAAATGATTTTTCCGTTGAAGAGTCGTTTTCTAAAACCGTTGATTATTTTGAAAATCTGATTACCGCCTTTACCTGCGATACTGCGCATCCGGTAAGGGATGCACTTGTCAACCGATTTTTAAAGTATCAAACGCTTGTTTCGCGGGTATTTGGAAGATGCGGCATGTATCAGCCGGGCGGCGCGGTAGGCATGCGGGATCAGCTTCAGGATATGCTGTCGGTTCTGTATATGGATCGGCAAATCGTAAAACAGCATATTTTAAACGCAGCTTCGCATCAGTTTGAAGACGGCGACGGCATGCACTGGTGGCATCCCGAGAGATCGGGCGTAAGAACGAGGATTTCCGACGATATTGTGTTTATACCGTTTGTAACCGCGAAATATATTGCGGAAACCGGAGATAGAGGTATTCTCGATACAGTGCTTCCTTACCTTAAAAACGAGGAAATCCCGGATGGGCGGGAGGACTGGTACGGAGAGGGCAGAATTTCGGAAAAGACCGATACGCTCTACGGGCACATAATGGCGGCGTTTCGAAGGGCCTACAGAACGGGCGAACACGGATTAACGCTGATGGGAAGCGGCGACTGGAACGACGGAATGAACCGCATCGGCGATCGGGGGAAGGGCGAGAGCGTATGGCTCAGCATGTTTTTATCAACCACCGCAAGGACGTTTGCGGAATATGCCGCAGATAAGGATAAAGAGTATCTGTATCAAATGGCGGATTCGCTTACAAACGCTGTAGATCAGGCGGCATGGGACGGGAAATGGTATTTAAGAGCCTACGACGACGAAGGGAATAAAATCGGGAGCGACGAAAACGCGGAATGCAGAATCGACCTGATTTCTCAGGCGTGGGCTGTTATCAACGGACAGGATGAAATACGATCCAAAGAAGCCATGGAGAGCGCCGAAAATATGCTCGTCCAAGACGAAACGGGTATTATAAGGCTTTTGTATCCGCCATTTACCGGCAGAGAAACGGATCCCGGCTATATCGCCGAGTACCCTGAAGGCGTTCGCGAAAACGGCGGACAGTATACCCACGGCGCATGTTTTTTCGTAATGGCGGAGGCAAGAAGACAGAATGCAGACGAGGCGTGGCGGCTGTTTGATATGCTGCTTCCTGAAAACAGAACGAACAGCCGGGAAAAAACAGTGAAATACAGGGGCGAACCGTATGTTTCCGCAGCCGATATATCGTTTAACGCAAGGAGCAAGGGCGCGTGCGGCTGGACATGGTATACAGGCGCAGCGGCGTGGACGGTGAGGGTGATGTACGAGGAACTTCTGGGGCTTAAGATACAAGGAAATAATATGCGGATGAATGCGCTTCTTCCAAGCGGCACGGATGAAATGAAGATGGAAATAAAGATCGGAAAGAGCATTTACCGATTTGTTTCAAGAAGGGATGCAAAGAACACGCTGATCGACGGAAATGTATCCGAAAGCGGCTGGGCGCATGTGAAAGACGATGGAAAAAAACATGTCTGCGTTTTTCCGGCGCGAAACGGTATTGAAAGAAAAAAGAAAACGTGATATGCTAAAGAAAAACGCAAAGGATGAACAGCATGAAAATCGGCATACAGATTTCAAGCCTGAAACCGCTCCTTACGACAGGCGCCCGGGTGCATGCCGCTGCACGGCGTCTGAATGAAATCGGCTTTCGCTATTCGCAGCTTCAATGGATCGACCCATCCGTAACGCCGGAAGAAATCGCCAAAGCCATGAGTGAAAACGGTATTACCGTATTGGGAACGCAGGAGAAATACAAAGAGTGCGTAAGAAGGCTGGATAATTTTATCGGTATCAATCTTGCCTGCAATGCAAACGAGGTATGTTTTTCGGGAATCGACGAAAGCTACGAGGGTATACGAGGGCTTAATCAATATATCGAAGAAATGCATGCGCATATAGACAGGCTTGCGCTTTCGGGCGTTCGCGCGTCGTTTCATCCCGTAAAAGGCGATTTCAGAAAGATCGGAAACGAACATGCATGTGAAATACTTCTCCGGGAAATTCCGAAAATGGAAATCGTTCCCGATACGAATCAGCTGTTAAGAGCCGGTCAGGATGCAGGGAAATGGCTCTTAAAGCACGCCGGCCGCATGCGGATGATTCACTTTAAGGACATGGAATCACTGGAAGAAAACGCGCCCCTTACGCCCGCCGGGCGCGGCTGCACAGATTATGCTTCCTTGATTCCCTATATACAGGAAAGCGGGATTGAGTATATCCTGATAGAACAGGAAAAATGGGATATGGATCCGTTTGAGGCAATGAAAATCGGGTACGATTTTGTAAAAGGCCTCATAGGAGAATGAGAAAAAGTTCAAAGCGCTTCCCAAAGCAATAAAACAGATCGGTAAACTGTCTTTTCAAACGGTTTGCCGATCTGTTTTTTAACGTTGCATTAGTCCTCTTCTTCGTCCAGAAGGCCACTCTTATACTGGCTGCTCAGGAGGTTTGCGTAGAAACCGCCGGCTTCTACCAGTTCTTCATGCGTACCGCGTTCAATGATTTCGCCGCCGCTGATTACAAGAATCTGATTGGCATTTCTGATGGTGGATAAGCGGTGCGCGATTACGAAGCTCGTGCGTCCCTTCATGAGGGCGAGCATCGCCTGCTGGATGTTCATTTCCGTTCTGGTATCAACGGAAGAAGTCGCTTCGTCCAGAATCAGAATGCTGGGATTGGCGAGGATGGCGCGGGCGATGGAAAGCAGCTGGCGCTGACCCTGCGAGATGTTGGAACCGGCTTCGCTGAGCTCTGTATCATAGCCCTTGGGCAAACGCTCGATGAAATCGTGACAGTTGGCCATTTTTGCTGCGCGGATGATTTCTTCATCCGTTGCATCAAGCTTTCCGTAGGTGATGTTTTCTTTTACGGTTCCGGCAAAGAGGTATACATCCTGAAGCACCATGCCGAGGCTTGAACGAAGATTCTGCCGCTTGATATCCTTGATATCTACGCCGTCGATTTCGATTTTTCCGCCGTCGATATCGTAAAAGCGCATGAGAAGGTTTACAACCGTTGTTTTGCCCGCGCCCGTAGGCCCTACCAGGGCGATGGTCTCGCCGGGCTGCGCTTCAAAGGAAAGATTCTTGAGAATCGGCTGTTCGGGCTTATAGCCGAAGGTAACGTTTTCAAAGAGCACATGCCCCTTGGGCGCGGAAAGCGGATCTGCATCGCTGCTGTCTTCCGGCTCGGGCTCGATATCCATTACCGCAAATACGCGCTCTGCGCCCGCCAATGCCGACTGAATGGTGGTAATCTGGTTGGCAATCTGATTGAAGGGATGCGCAAACTGACGGGAGTACTGCAAGAACGACTGGATCATACCGATGGATGCAACGCTGCCGTTTACTACCAGGAAACCGCCGATGCCGCTCATGAGCGCAAATGCGATGTTGTTAACCACGTTCATCATCGGGCCGATGACGGAAGAAAGGATCGTGGCCTTGGTTCCAGCCTGGGTGAGATCTTCATTGGCTTCATCGAATTCTTTGATTACATTGTCTTCGCGGGAGAATACCTTTACTACTCTTGCGCCGCTGATGGTCTCTTCCACAATGCCGTTCAGCTCGCCCAGGCAAGCCTGCTGTTCATGGAAAAGCTTTTTCGTTCTTTTGGTGATCGCCCGCATAATCATCATGCTGAAGGGGATTGTGATGAAGCTTACGAGCGTCAGCTGCCAGCTGAGGGAGAGCATCATATAAAGACAAACGACGAGGGTGATCACGGAGGAGAGAATCTGCGTGATGGAGTTTCCGAGCATGTTTGATACGTTATCTACGTCGTTGGTCAGGCGGCTCATCAGTTCGCCATGCGGCGTCGCATCAAAGTAGCGCAGGGGAAGCTTTTGAAGCTTTCCGAAAAGATCGGTTCTGAGTACGCGTACGGTGTGCTGCGCAACGCGGACGAGCAGCAGCTGCTGCGCAAGCGAAAACAGCGTGCTTACCAGAAACAGTATGCCCATAGCGCTTAACACCTTGATCAGCTCACGGCTTGCATCGCCGTTTAAAATCCAAAGCGTGGCGCCGGTGCCTAAGGAGGTTACGGTAAAGCTTGTCAGCGCGAAGATAAGGCCTTCGGCTGCGAGCTTTTTAAGGTTCGCTGCGAGTTCTTCTTTTCCGAGACGAGCGCTTACAAACAGACCCGTTGATGCATACGCGCCGAATACGAGCGCCGTTGCAAAGGCCGGGCTTAACATGGAAGAGGAATTCAATACGTCGATCAAGCGTCCCGAAACGTAGGGCGTAATCAGGGTTGCAACAGTCGAACCCAAAAGCGCCAGGAGCGCGAGGATTAGGGGCAGCTTTACCGCCGTTAGATAGCCTGCCAGGCGGAGAATGGTGCCTTTGGTGTTTTTCAGCTTCGGCTTTTCGCCCATCGGGCCTCTGGGGCCTCTGGGGCCATGACCGCCGGAGCCCTGCGCGGGCGCAAAGCGGCGCTTTTTGCCGGCGGGATTTTCGGACGGGAAGGGTGCGCCTGCGATATTCTTCTTATCCATTATTCCTTCACCGCCTCTTCGCCAAGCTGGGATACCACGATTTCGCGGTATACATTGGATGTCTTGATGAGCTGTGCATGCGTGCCCGAATCAATGATTCTGCCGTTATCCATAACGAGGATCTTGTCAGCGTCCATAACGGAGGAAATGCGCTGGGCGATGATGAACACCGTCATTTCGTCAAACACTTCGCGAAGCGCCGTCTGAATGAGCGCTTCCGTCTTAAGGTCTACTGCGCTCGTAGAGTCGTCCAGTATCAGGATCTTCGGCTTTTTCATGAGCGCACGGGCGATGCACAGCCTCTGCTTCTGGCCGCCGGAGAGGTTTACGCCCCTCTGACCCAATACGGTATCATAGCTTTCGGGAAGCTTTTCAACGAACTGCGCGGCCTGGGATACGCCTGCGATTCGCTTGATTTCCTCCATCGGCGCTTCCTCATCGCCCCAGCGCAGGTTTTCTTCGATGGTGCCGGTAAACAATACATTTTCCTGAAGCGCAACGCCGATAGAAGAGCGAAGGGAATTAAGCGTATAATCCTTTACGTCCTTTCCGTCAATGAATACGCTTCCTTTTGAGGCGTCGTACAATCTGGGAATCAATGATACGAGCGTGGATTTACCGGAACCGGTTGCGCCTAAGATCGCGACGGTTTCGCCGGGACGGGCGGTAAAGGAAATGTCGTTTAATACGTTGTCGCCGCTCTGGCCGGGATAGCGGAACGATACGTTTTTGTATTCCACAACGCCCTTTTCGATCTTCGCTTCCGTATCTTTCCCGTCCTGAATATCGCTCACCGTGTTCAGAACCTCGTTTACGCGGCGGATGGATACGCCTGCGCGGGAGAGGAACATGAGCGTGAAGGAGCTCATGGTGAGAGACATGAGAATCTGGGTGATATAGTTGGAGAAAGCCATAACCTCGCCGGGATTGATAGAGCCTTCGAACACCATCTGTCCGCCGAAATAGTACATAAGGATCATGGTTACGTTCATGATAAGGTTGATCAGCGGGAAGGACAGCGACATCATTCGCATGGCTTTCATGGTGGATTCGCAAAGCGCGTCATTCGACTTTTTGAATTTCTTCTTTTCGTAGTCCGCGCGGCCGAATGCTTTGATTACGCGGATGCCCGCCAGGTTTTCCTGCATTACGGTGTTCACTCTGTCGAGCTTTTCCTGCATGGACATAAAAAGCGGTTTTCCCTTTTTGAGAAGGAAAACGATCATCACGGTGAGGAACGGAACCGCGGTCAATACAACGAGGGAGAGCTTGGCGTTGATTATGAGCACCATAACGATGCCGCCGATGCACAAAAAGGGCGAACGGATCAGCATACGGATGCAGGAAACGAACGCATTTTGAATCTGCGTTACATCGTTGGTGGTGCGGGTGATCAGGGAACCGGTTTTGAATTCGTCGATGTTGGCAAAGGAGAAGGACTGGATTTTTCTGTACAGCGCGCTTCTCATATTTTTGGCAAAGCCGTATCCGGCTTTGGTGGAAAACAGCATATTGCCCGCGCCGCCGATGATGCCGAGGATTGCGCACAGGCACATGAGAAGGCAGGTCTTGACGATGTAGGCCTTATCGCCCCCGGCAACGCCTACGTCGATAATCTTACTCATCAGCGCCGGCTGCATAAGATCCATCGCCACCTCCAGAAACATGAAAAGAGGCGCAATGACGGTAAACAGGAGATAGGGCTTTAAATATTTGAAAAGATTCTTCAACCGACCACATCCTCACAGTGTATCATACATTAAACTTTATTATGCATAAGAAAAGAGGAATTGTCTATGGGACTGATGTTAAATAGATTGGGCAAAATGGAATAAAAAACGCCCCTTATGCGGGGCGCAGGAAAAAATGAAGTTCAAACGTCGTAGTTTTCGAGGATTACTCTTGAGATTTCGTTGATAAGATTCCTCTGGCGCGGCGTGGGCGACGCGGCGGGATCGGAAATATCCATGATCAGCGAATCCTGAAGCAGAAGTGAAGGAGAAGTATTGAGCGCGTTTGCGATGGAGACGAGCGTTTCAAGGCTTGCCTTTCGGGTTCCGCGTTCGATATGTCCGATGTATGATAAGGATATGCCGCTCTTTTCTGCCAGCTGTTCCTGCGTCATTTTCGCTGCACGCCTTTGTATGCGAATTCTTCTGCCCAATGCGTTATAATTCATATAGCATCCCCCGTGTAAATTATACATAACCCATATGATTATACACGATCGAGGAAGATGGTTGAATAGACTAACAGTAATGAATAGATACTATTAGAACAGGATTAAGATGATGCAGGCGCTTGCGCATACAGGCGGCGGAATGATATAATAACAATGGAAGAGGATGTGTATCGGAGGCAGTATGAAACACGTACTGAGTTTTCTGTATAGTTTGCTGATTACTGCGCTTACCGCGCTTGTTACCGAAATGCTGAAGCCGGTTCCTGCGCTGTACAGCGTAGGCATATGGGCGCTGGTGCCGCTTAGCGGAGCGATTGGCGCGTATATAGCTGTCAGAAGAGGTGTAAACGCCTATCTCGCCTGGCTGGTTCCGCCGATATGCGCAGCGCTTGTTCCGCTTATTGCGTCTATGGGATATCTTCCGCCTGCGGGACGGGTGCTTATGTGCGCATTTATATCGATTGTCGGCGCTGCGGCGGGGGACACCGGAAACAGTTTTGATAAGAAGAGGCGCAGAAAATGAGAAATGACAGAGAAAAAAATCTTAAATATATCGCCGATTTATACCGGCAGCTGTACAGGGAAATGTTTGCCTGTGCCTATGCCGTCACAGGCAACGACAGAACGGCGGAAACAGCGCTGATTAACGCCATGTGCATGCGCGTTTCCAATGATGAGGACACGGCGAAAAACGCATTGGAGAATGTGAAAAGGTGCGCTGTGTACATTTTGAAAACTACGCCTGCGGAGATCAATTACAATTGCCTGGAAGCGGATTTCACAAACACCGACCCGTTTTCCGAATGGCTTACGGGGCTTAAGGAAGAAGACCGGCGGGCGGTAATGCTGAAATACGGCTTGGGGTTCAAAACGCGCGAGATTTCCGGCATATTGGCGGTTTCTCAGCAGCAAGTGAGAAGTATTTTCGAAAGAATCCGACAGGAGGGCGCAAAATACCATTCAAGCGCAAAAAAAATGAGTTCTGCGCTTAAAAAGCTTTGCCAAAAGGAAATTACAGGCGCGTCGTTTGCGCCGGATTACAATTCCGTCATCCGCGCCGTTGAAAAACTGAATGAAAGCGGAGAGAAAAAAGAAAAGTTCATCAATCCAATCGGACGCGTCGTTTCATGGATGATTGCGATTGCGGCGATGGGGGTAATGATCGCGATTATATGGATGTGCGCCGTAATGATGGGTTATTACCGCGACGCCATACGTGAGGAAAAAATAAAGGATGCCCAGTACCGCGAGGAGGCTGCGCCCGGCGATATCGGAAGCACTTCCTTTGAAACGGAGGATCCGTATGCCGTCGTTTGAAGGACTTGTGGACGAAATCGTATTTCGAAATGAAGATAACGGCTGGACGGTAATGAGCCTTAAGCCCGACAAGGGCAGGGCCTTTACGGTTGTCGGCATACTTCCGTTTATAAACGCGGGCGAAAGGATATTCGTAGAGGGCGAATGGACGGAGCACAGGGATTACGGAAAGCAGCTGAAGGCCGAAAAATACGAGAACGTAAAACCCTCCACCAAAAGCGGAATTGAGAGATTTCTGGCAAGCGGCGTGATTCGGGGAATCGGACCGCATACGGCGAAGCTGCTTGTAAAGAAATTCGGTGCCGAAACGCTTGAAATTATGGAGAAGGAGCCGGAAAGGCTTACGGAGATCGACGGCATCGGCCCCAAGCGCGCACAGATGATCGAGGAGTCCTATTCAAGGCAGCAGGCCAGCCGGCAGATTATGGTATTTCTGGCGGGATATGGCCTTACGCCCAATCAGTCGATGAAAATCTATAAAAAGTACGGCGACAATGCCAAACTGCTGATAACGGACAATCCATACAGGCTTGCGGACGAAGTGCAGGGCTTTGGCTTTCAAACCGCCGACCGCATGGCGCTTCAGATGGGTTTTCAGAAAAACGACGAAAGGCGCTTGAAAAGCGGCGTAAAGTATGTGCTTACAGACGCCGTTCAATCTTATGGACATACATACCTTACGCGCGACAAGCTGATCAGTGATGCTTCAAGGCTCATGCAGGCGGAAGAAGCGCTTGTTGAACGGGCGCTGATACAGCTGATACTGAAGGGAGAATTGATATCGGAACGGGTTTCGGACGATGACGGCGTGTATCTGAAAAATCTCTACGACGCGGAAGCGGACACGGCGTTTCGGCTGCTTAGGCTCATTCATTCCGGCGGCGAAGAAGTAAACGATGACGAGATTGAAAGGTCGATCAGGAAAAGTGAAGATCAGCAGGGGATCACATTCAGCGAAAACCAGAAAAATGCGCTCAGAACCGCCGCAAAATCGCGCGTGTGCGTGCTTACGGGCGGCCCGGGCACCGGAAAAACCACGCTGATCAAGTGCCTCATGGAGATGCTTTCAAAATTCGGAAAGATTGAACTGTGCGCTCCGACCGGAAGAGCCGCCAAGAGAATGACGGAGGCGACCGGACAGGAATCAAGAACGATACACAGACTCCTCGAATACAGCGGCGAGGAGGATACGTTCAAAAAAGGTGTTGACGACCCGCTGAGCGCGAAGACGGTGATTGTGGATGAAATGTCCATGGTCGATATTTTCCTGATGAAAAGTCTTTTGCGTGCGATCAGGAAGGGATCAAGGCTGATACTTGCGGGCGATAAGGATCAGCTGCCGTCCGTCGGCGCGGGAAACGTGCTCGGAGATCTCATAGAAAGTGGTGTTGTGCCGGTGGTACGCCTTACGGAGATCTTCCGACAGGCGGAAAAAAGCGCGATTGTCAGAAACGCGCACAGAATCAACAGAGGCGAATATCCGATTTCCAATGAAAAAGGCACGGATTTTTTTATGGAGAGGATCTTTGGCGCAGGTCCCGCTTCGCAAAGCGTATTAAACCTTGTAAAAACGCGCCTGCCGGGCTTTGCAGGTCTTGATCCTGTAAAGGATATACAGGTGATGACGCCCATGAAAAAGGGCGAAACGGGCGTTATACAGATGAACCGCATGCTTCAGGAGGCGCTCAATCCCAAGGGCATTAAGGGCGAATTCGAAAAGGGCGAAATTGTGTTCAGATTGGGCGACAAGGTGATGCAGGTCAAAAACAATTATGATATCGAATGGCGAAGGGGCGACGAAACCGGAGAAGGCGCGTTTAACGGCGATATCGGCTTTATCACAGAGATCGATCCCGAAGACAGAATACTGACCGTTACCTTTGACGACGGAAGAAAAGCGGAATACGACGACGATACGCTGGACGAACTGGAGCTTGCCTACTGCATGTCGGTTCACAAAAGTCAGGGAAGCGAATTTGAAGCGGTTGTGCTTCCTTTGATTACGGGGCCCAGAATGCTGATGACGAGGAATCTCCTATATACAGCTGTTACCCGCGCAAAGCGGCTTGTGGTTATCACCGGGCGCGAGGAATGCGTGAAAATGATGGTGGACAACGATCATATCGCCAAGCGCTATACGGCGCTTTGTGAGCGGCTGAAGATCATGGAGGGTGAAAAAACGTGACCGCGCTTGAAAGAATGCGCGATATCCTGTTTGCGCCGAAGGCGGTATGCATGGGCTGCAGAACCGTAAAGGGCGCGGACGAGGGGTGGCTGTGCGCAAAGTGTTATGCTTCCCTTCAGCCGCTTGAAATAAGAAAACAGCACAAAGACGTATTGTGCCTTCAATGCGGAGAAGCGGTGATCGGCGAAAGATGCCCGAAGTGCCTCAAGAAGACGGAAAAGATCATTGCGCTTTCCGCATATGAGTATATTACGCCGATCGACCGCATCATACACGCATTCAAGTATTCGGGCGCATATAAAATCGGGGAATGGATGGCGGGCGAAATGGTAAGACCGCTGAAAGCGGAGGCCGAATTCACGGGCTTTGTCATTACATTTGTTCCTATGCATTTTACCAGGCGGCTCGCGAGGGGATATAATCAATCGGAGGTGCTTGCAAGAAAGCTGTCTGAAAAGACGAATCTTCCCGTTCAAGGGCTGCTTGAAAGAAGAAGATACACGATTAAGCAGGCGCGGCTCTCGGGCGAGAAGAGAAGAAGAAACCTGACGGGCGCAATATATGCCAAGGGTGAAATGACCGGAAAACGGGTAATACTGATAGACGACGTTCGAACAACGGGTGCCACAGCGTCCGAATGCGCACGCGCACTAAGAAACGCCGGCGCGGCGGAAGTGGTCGTACTGACCTTTTCCAGAGCCCTCGGAGGCAGAGCCAGAACAAAATGGAGAACAAGGCGCGAAAAAACGCCAAGGCAGTAAAAAAAGTGTAAAAAAATACTTGCAAAACAAGTATCTATCATGTATAATATCTCCGGTTGCGAAAGAATGGGTCTGTGGTTGCAAGTCGATGCCAGTCGCAGGCAAAACGATCCACGTAACCCGGACAAAGTTCCGGTGAGCATGGTGCGGCTTAGATGTAAGACCGGCCAGCACAAAGATGCTGAGAGGGCGAGTAGTGGGGAGCTAAGGCTTATGAGCGAAACCTCCGGCCGGCGAGTGTGGGGTCAAAGACCAGGTCAGCCGTTCTTTGCAGCCGATTACGAATTTGGGGGTAATTTCCAATGTACGAGGACAAGACGCTGGTTTGCAAAGATTGCGGCAATGAGTTTATATTCACTGCCGGCGAACAGGCTTTCTACGCCGAGAAGGGTTTCCAGAATGAGCCCACCCGCTGCAAGGCCTGCCGTGATGCACGCAAAGCGAGCCGTAACAACGCAAGCGGCGAGCGCGAAATGTTTGAGACTGTATGCGCAGAGTGCGGCAAGCCCACCCGCGTACCGTTCATCCCGAAGTCTGATCGTCCGATCTATTGCAGCGAGTGCTACGCAGCCAAGCGTCAGTAATCATAGTGTAGATCAAAGCCGAAAACAGCCCCTTCCTTATTTTGGAAGGGGTTGTTTTCTTATATCGCTTTGAATGTTTGCGTTTGTCCCGTTTCTCTGGATTTTTCGGCGAGAAACACCGCCTGGTGTCCGTAGATGGAGTCGGAAAGAGAGGTGAGGGACGGCGTTGTTTCCTGTCCTCTTACATACCTTATAAAATCCTGAACCAGCCTGTGATCGCCGCCGCCGTGGCCTTCCGCTTTTTTGCCGGACAAAGGATCTACGATTTTGGCGGTGCATTCGATGCCGGGACTGGGATCGATGGCGCGGATGGTGAAGAAGCCGTCTTCAAAGCTTCCGTAGATTTCCGCTTTAGAGCCTACGATGTGGAGGGTTCTTTCGTCCTTGCCTGAGTTTGAAATCATGTTCATGCTCGCAGTAGCGCCGTCTTCAAACTGAATGATCGCGCTTTGGTGGTCTACCACGTCGTTATCGCATTTGAATATGCATCTTCCGAACGGACTTTCTTCCTTCATGAGGCGGATTTTGTCTTCAATGGTTACGTTTTCCTTGCCTTCGAATTCCGTCCACACATAAAAGCGCCAGCGGTCGGGATGATCAATATAGAGCCGCTTTGCGGAGTATACGCATGTGTCCACATGCGGGCAGTCCGCCATGCAGCGCTCGCCCGCGCCCTCGGGCGCGTTTTCGGGTGTGAAATACATAAGGCTTCCGAAGCTCGATATGGATACGGGCGTTTTGTTCATGAGCCACATGATGATGTCCATATCGTGACAGCTCTTGGCAAGCAGCATGCCGCTTTTGCATTTTTTTAACGAATTCCATTTGCCCCGCACATAGGCGATGGACATATGGTGATAGGAAACATATTCGCTGGCCTGAATGGAGAGGATTTTTCCGAGCGTGCCCTTTAAAATCTCTTCTTTTACAGCCTGATAGAAGGGCGCGTATCTGAGTACATGGCAGATCATCACGCGCCTGCCTGTTTCCAGCATAACGCCGTACAATTCCCACATTTCCTCTTCCGTAAGAGCAAAGGGCTTTTCAAGCAGTATATCATATCCCGCGCGCATGAGAGGAATGGTGGTGGAGACATGCATTTCGTCCATGGTGCCATTGATCACGGCGTCCGCGATCTTGCCTTTTTTTGCGAGTGCATCGGCGTCTTCAAACATGTTCTCATCCGGGAAATGAAACAGCTTCTGAAATTCTCTTCTTCGGATGGGATTGGGATCGGCTACACCTACAACCTGCATTTCATCCGGGTGATCAATGGAGTATTTTCCGTACCATTCGCTTCTGTGGCCTGCGCCGACGACTACGA
Source organism: Clostridia bacterium (assembly GCA_017396845.1). Lineage (GTDB taxonomy): Bacteria > Bacillota > Clostridia > Christensenellales > Aristaeellaceae > SFHK01. Next base: position 13,615 of record JAFQKQ010000085.1, on the reverse strand, counting down.
CGGTGACGGGCTTAGTACGCTGCATAGTATGTCCTCCGGAATTTACTTTGTCAGTTTATAAATGAGGTCCTCCATCAGTCTGTCGCGGTGGATATTCCATACATAGCGGATGGGATGTCTGCGCGGATCAAAGGAATAATGATCGTCATACTGCGGTATGGGCGAGGGGATCAGGCGGGAATCCATGAAGCGGTTGTTGTCGTTAGTCAGGAATGCGACGGCGGTTACATCCCAGATTACGCGCGTCCAGGGCTTGCCTTCCGCATAGGAATTCGCTGCGCGAATGGTGGCGTCGGCCAGATGGTCGCAGATCGGACTCTTTCCCTTGATCCAGTAATTAAGTTCGGGTTCAGAGATCGTGAAGTGATCCACCACGCCCGCGCAGGGAAGCTGTACAAGCGCCGCGCCGCAGCCGAATATGATGCGCGCCGCCGCGACGTCTTGGCGCATATTGAATTCCGCGGTATCCGGCCATTCGAGCGCATGACCGCCCAGCCAGACGATTACGATGCGGTCGATGATTTCGGGATTCATTACAATGGCGGAAGCGACGTTTGTGATTGCGCCGATGGAGACTACGTAGAGGGGCTTTTCGCTGGTGTAGTTCATGGCGCGCCTGGCGAGGTCGCTTGCGGCTTCGGAGGGAACAAAGGTGTTCTCGTCCGGCATATAGCTTCTTGAGCCCTTGAACGTTGATTTTTTCAGATCGTCACGCCCGGTCAGCGTAAGAAGCGTGATCATTTCGTTATAGCTTTTTTCCATGCCGTCTTCCGGGCCGGTGGAATTTTCATTGAAAAACGGAGCCGCATAAAGCGCGCATACGTTTATACGCTCATCGGATTTGAGCATATAGGTGATGGCGAACTGATCGTCGATCTCATTAAATGTGTCGCTGTCGATGACTGCATCGACAATACCGGTGGGAACTTCGAGCTTTCTTAAGAGCGCTTCGTTCATTTTTGTTTTTCCTCCTTACCATTTTCCCTGGCGGAATTCACGCCATACATTTTCGAAAAAATCGTCCTGCGAAGGAATGGGCAATCGATTGCGGATGGAAGTATGGAAAACGCCGTCTTTCAGGCGGATTTCCTGAATGGAATCGAAATAGGGATCGGTATCGGAAAAAGAATCCGGCGCGCCGTTTTCGGTATATACGCTTGAACCGCGGTTTACGCCGCTGGATTTTATATATTCTTTGATGCCGGAAGCAACTGTAAGGCGGGATACGAGCGTATCGAAAAAGCGGAAAAGGCCGGGAATCTCTTTTTTGCTTGAGATATGGACATATTCCGTAAAATGCTGCAAAAGGCGCGTGTTTCTTTGAATCAGCGCGTCTATTTCGCTCTTTTCGCGGATCGCGCCCGCGTATTTGCTCATGAGGGAGGATTCTTCAAACGCGAGTTCGGAAAGATTGCTTTTGCCGGACATGCATTTTTCAATTATGCCGGCAAGCTCTGAAATCTCCCCGTCCGCGTTTACGGGATCCGGCAGGCGTTCTTTAGAAAACGAAATCTTTCTTGCGCTCCTTGCGCCGCCAACCTGACCTGCGTTTAAGGCGCTTCCGCCGGGACGGTACACGCCGTGGGTTCCGGCGCATTCACCGATTACGAAAAGCGATTTTATTTCGCTTTCCCACCACTCATTCACCATGATTCCGCCGTTCATATGCTGTGCGCACAGCGCGATTTCAAGCTTTTCGGTATGAAGATCCACGCCCTTTGACATGTAAAAATCAATGGCGGGCTGATTCATATGGGCAAGGCGCTGAATGGGCGTGTCCAAAAACGCGCCCGCTTTTTCAAGATAGGAATAGGCTTCCGCATTCAGAGAAGAAAAATCAATCAAACCCGGAACAGGGTTATTCAGGAAATCCAAAAATACGCGGCGGCCTTTTTGGATTTCGCCCTGAACGGCAAGATCGATGCGGCTGGAACCCTTTTCGGCCTTTCTTGCGTCAAAGGGCCACTGATAGCCTTTAAGGAAGATGCTTAAGAGCATATCGCTCTCGTTTTCAAAATAGGGAAGCAGAAAATCGCGCCCGTCGTTTCCGTCTTTATCGGTCGAAACAAATCTCGGAAGCGCCTGCATATAGGTTCCCGATACATTCCATTTGGGCGATATCGAGCCGAGACCGTACTGCCATTCGGTTACGTTGCAAGCGGCCGCGCCGGCCAATATGGGCGCGCCGGACATGCCGGTGTGGCGAACGGGATAGGATACATTCTGATAGATCGAAGCGGGGCCTCCGGTCGCCCATACGATGTGGTTTGCCGAGTATACTTCCAATTCGTTTGTTTCCGTATGAATGCAGATTACGCCCTTTGCCTGATTGTCTCTTACAACAATTCTGATCGCCATGCGCTTTTCGATAAAGCATGCGCCCTTTTCGCGCACGTTCTTTTCAAGCGCTTCCGTCATCTGCTTGCTGGTGAGAGGACCTGCGGAGGTAGCGCGGTTTCTGGGGTCGTGATCGGTTCTGTAGCCGATGTATTCTCCGTACCGGTTCATCGGAAATTGAACGCCCAGCTCGCAGAGTCTCAGGAAGCATGCCGCCGAAAGCGCGGCTTCGGTAAGCGCGTTCGGTCCGTCGACGCAGCCGCCGGAATAAAACGTTTCCGCCATTTCGTGAACGCTGTCGCCGCCGTTTCCCGACAGCGTGAGCTTGTAATAGGTCTGCTTATCGCTGCCGGCGTTTCTGGAGGTGCCGTCAAGCGCGTCGTCGACCAAAATGCCTACGCTTTTTCTTCCCATTCTCAAAAGCTCGTCCGCGCATTTGAGGGCCGATGCGCCCATGCCGACGATCAGCGTATCAAAGCGGTTGCTCATATCAGTCATCATATCGACCTCACGTTAATATATCCGCCGTCCACATGCAAAACCTGTCCCGTGGTATAGGAAAGCTTTCCGCTTACAAACACCATTACGGCGTTTGCTACGTCCTCGGGCGTTCCCCAGCGGTGGATGGGAAAATCGGGACCGGCTAACAGCCGATCGTATTTTTCTGTAACTTTGCTGGTCATATCGGTGCGGATAATGCCGGGCTGCACCTCGTAAACGAAAATCTGTTCGGATGCGAGGCGATCCGCAAAGAGCTTTGTGAGCATCGAAATCCCCGCTTTGCTTACGCAGTATTCGCCGCGGTTGGGTGAAGATACGGTGGAGGAGAAGCTTGAAATGTTTACGATGATACCGCGGCTTCCTTCCTGAATGGGCTGAGAAACCATCTGCTTTGCCGCAAGCTGGGTCAAAAACATGGTGCCCTTTAAGTTGATGCCGATTACATAGTCGAAGGATTCCTCGGTGGTTTCGAGGATATCCAGCCGTGTCTTCGGCGCTACGCCCGCATTATTTACAAGTACGTCGATTCTTCCGAAGCGGGAAACGACTTCGTTTATGAAAGCCTCTCTGTCGTTTTTTTCCGCGATGCTTCCCTGGAAATAGAAAATCTCCGCGCCGTTTGCACGAAGGGATTTAAGCTCCTCTTCGTATCTCGATTCCGGGCTCTGCCCGATCAGGCATGCGCGGTAACCGTTCCCGGTAAGCGCCTTGGTAACGCCAAGGCCTATGCCGCGCCCGCCGCCTGTGATAACCGCAGTCTTTTTCATATTCTTTTCCCTCCGTCAGATCGGTTTGTATACGGAGCCGTCGCGCACCACGCAGCCGGCCGGGGAACCTGCGCGAAGCAGATTTGCGCACTGGCCGCAGGCAATGCATACGCGCTTGGGATCGAGCGCGCCTTTGTTTTTCAGGTCGTTTACAAAGTCGGGATACGCAAAAGCCATTCTACCGAAGCCAGCCATCTGTATATGTCCGCCTTCGATCATGCCGGCGGCGAGATTGGGGGAGAAGGTTCTAAGGTATGTAAACGCGCTTCCGATGACCGGTACATCCGGATTTTCCTTCTGAATGCGGGACACGCATTTCATCATGCGGCTTTCGCCGTAGAGCGGATGCTCGTCAGGCACATAATTTCCGCGGTCGTAGGGGCGGTTGACGTGCGGATTCTTGTACGGGTTTCCGATGGTGATGTTGATAAGCGGTATATCGTAATCTCGCTTCAGGATTTTTACAAGATCCACCGCCTCCGAGATTTCGGGCTCGATGCCCTTTCCTTCTTCAACGCCGAAGCCCCACGGATAGGGGAAGCCGTCGTAGGCGTTCATGCGGCTGGTAAGGAAAAAGCCGGGAGTTTTCACGGCGGATTTCGCGTAGGAAAACGCATTTCTGATAAAGCGCGTGCGGTTTTCAAATGAACCGCCGTATTCGCCCTCACGGGTGTACGCGGAAAGAAGCTCGCATGCGAGGTATCTGTGGCAGCATTTTACGTCGATTCCGTCAAAGCCCGCCTCCTGGGCAAGGCGCGACATATCGTAGAACTTTTCTTCGTAGGCTTTTAGCTGATCATCTGTCAGAATCCGTCTTTTGTCGATGGGTTCGGGTTCAAGAACCGGGTTATTGTATGCAATCAGCGGCTCGGGAAAGCCGTTGGGCTTGGAATACCTTCCGGAGTTTGTAGCCTGCATAACGATGACGGGCTGATATCCGTTTTCCCGAAGGCCGATTTCACGTATGTTATCAAGAAGCCTTTTATATTCGCCTGCGTTTTTATCCGTAATCATCAATTGATGCGCGCTTGCGCGAACCTCGGGCGCGGAGGCAACCGCTTCAAACCAAATCAGCCCCGCACCGCCCTTTGCAAACCGCTCATATCGCCTTATGGTGTATTCGCCCGGCGCTCCGTCCGCAGTTCCGTCCGTTCCCTCCATGGGCTGAAGGGCAATGCGGTTATGGGATGTGTGCGCGCCGATGGCAAGCGGCGTAAACAGCGCGCCTAAATTTTGGCTTTCGGGGAGAAACGCGTCAAACTCGTTTCCGGCGTTTTTTATATCGTCCCATGTCTGGTAGTGAAAGGTTTCGTGCTTCATACATGAACCTCCGATCCGTTTATCATTATAATTAGTATATCATTTTACGCGTTTCGTGACAAGCAATAGTTCGGAATTTGGATTGCGGAAAATGAGAAAGAGGTTTATAATAAATGAAAATGAGGATGACAAGGGGAATCTGCGGATGGAAGAAAGAAAGTTTACGCGTCTTCAGGCGCGCATATTGACGATTTGCTTTATCGTGTATTTCTGTGCGTACATCGGAAGGCTCAATATGTCCGCATCGCTTGACAGCATTATGCTGGAGCTTCATGTAAACGAAGCGCTCGGCGGAACGCTTCAAACGGTATTTGCCATTGTCTATGCTTCGGGTCAGTTTGTATTCGGCTCAATCGTCGACAGAGTGCGCCCCAAAAGGCTGATTTTATCCGGCCTTCTCGGATCCGCATTATGCAATCTTCTGTTTTCATTCGCCGGAAATTTCACTTTGCTGATCGCGCTTTGGGCGGTAAACGGCGCGTTCCAGTCGATGCTCTGGACGCCGATTGTAAGATATCTTGCCGCGCACTTTGAAGGCGCAAGGAGAAGCCGCGCGTCCTTTACGATGTCATTTACCCTTGCGGGGGGACATATAGCGGCGTGGGGACTTGCGGAATTGATGATGCGCGCCTTCGGCTGGCGCTTTGCCTTTGCGCTTCCCGCGCTTGTTCTGATTACTGCGGCTTTGCTTGCGTTTATCATGATGCCGTCCATAGGACCTGCCGGCGATAAAAAGACGGGTGATATGAAAAACTATGAAAAAATGCCCGTCAATGCGCTGTTTTCAACCGGCCTTATCGCGCTTCTTCTTTGCAGTGCGACCAACGGCTTTCTGCGCGACGGCGTAGTTACCTGGGCGCCTACGATCCTCGGTGCGGACGACGGACTGTTTACATTGATCATCCCCGTTGTAAACATGGTTGGCATACTGATCGGCAGCACGATTGTTAGAATGGTGAAGAGGAACATAAGGCTGATCGCAGCTGCGATGATGCTTGCCTGCGTGATACCGTCTCTGCTTTTATGGCTTTTTCCGAACGCGCCCGTATTTGCGCTTTCCGTATTTCTGGGAACCATGAGCGCGATACTGTACGGCTCGAATACCATGTTTACGGTGCTGATGCCCATGGAATACGACAAAGCCGGCAGAGTTGGACTCGTTGCCGGCCTGATCGATTCGTCTATTTATCTGGGAAGCGCGTTCGCGGGTACGTTTACGGGATATCTGCGCGTGCTGACGGGCGCATGGACGCATGTTTACGCCTGCTGGGTGCTGTTCGCGCTTGCGGGCGCACTGTTGGCTTTGATTTCCGTCAGAGGCTCAAAAAGGTTTTAAGCGATTTCCAGCGCGATTTTCATCATCTGCGTAAATGTGTTCTGGCGATCCTCGGCGCTTAAGCCTTCGCCGGTAAAGGGGTTGTCGGAAATGGTGAGAAGCGCAAGCGCCTTTTTGCCGGCGCGGGCCGCATTCATGTACAGCGCGGCGGCTTCCATTTCAACGGCGAGCACGCCGAGCTTGGAAAGAGCGCCGAGCGGCTGAGACTCGTCATAGAAGCAGTCGGAGGAATACACGGAGCCGGGCACTACTTCCTGGCCGATCTTCTTTCCGGCTTCGATGGCCTTGGAAAGCAGCTCGTAATCGCAGCAGGGAGCGACGACGCCGTCAAAGCCGAACTGGCGGCCGAAGGCGGAATTCGTATAGGCGCTCATGCCGGCAACCACATCTCTTACCTTAAGCTTCTGGCTGATCATACCGGCGGAGCCGATTCGGATGATCGCTTCAACGCCGTAGAAGTTGAAAAGCTCGTAGGAATAAATGCCGATGGCGGGCATGCCCATGCCGGAGGCCATTACGGATACGCGCTTTCCCTGATAGGTTCCGGTGTAGCCCTGAACGCCGCGCACATTGTTTACCAGCACGGGGTTCTCCAGGAAATTTTCCGCGATGAATTTCGAGCGCAGGGGGTCGCCGGGCATGAGCACGGTTTTTGCGAAATCGCCTTCCTTGGCGGTGATGTGGGGCGTGGGAATGTTGGGATTGGACATCGTAGCACCTCGCTTATTTCGTATTTTACTGTACTTATATTACAGCATGTTCTTATTTTTCGCAAGACATGAAAATAAATTCTTTAAAGCCTTTAGAAATGAACCTGATGACGACGGAGGGATACGGATATGAACGAGAAGGATAGAATGATCGAACGACAGATGGAGAAAATCAGAGAGCTTACGGCGAATAACCTTAGAAGAACCTTCGACGATCTGTGGGGGAGGGATGATAAGGCGGACAAGGAACGGGAGGAAATTTTAAAAACAAGCCTTCCCGATATAGAGAGCATGCGGGACGAGATGCTTGAAAAGCAGCTGGAAGTGATCGAGACGCTTTCAAGAAATCAGAAAAAGCTTTCGGGCATAGAAAAAGAAGCGGAAAAAGCGCCCGAAAAGAAAGCGGATGAGGCGCAGAAAGATAAGATCGGGGAATCGAAAGAGGAAGCGCCCGAAAAAATAGAAGATCTTCTCAGGGAAATGCATGAATATGTGGGGCTTGAAACGATCAAGGGTGAAGTGGAAAGCCTGATCAACATGGTAAAGGTGCATAAGCTCAGGGTTATGCACAATCTGCCGGTTGTGGATATGTCGCTTCATATGGTGTTTTCCGGAAATCCCGGAACAGGAAAAACCATGATCGCGAGACTGATGGCGAGAATTTACAAGTCGCTGGGTATTCTTTCCAAGGGACAGCTTGTAGAAGTGGACCGCTCGGGACTTGTCGCGGGATATGTGGGGCAGACCGCGCCCAAAACCATGGAGGTCATAAAGCGGGCGCTGGGCGGTGTATTGTTTATCGACGAAGCATATGCGCTTACGTACAAAAAAGAGGCGTCCGACTTCGGACAGGAGGCAGTGGATACGCTCCTTAAGGCGATGGAGGACAACAGAGACGACCTCGTGGTAATCGCAGCTGGCTATGACGGACTGATGGACGAATTTATTCATTCCAATCCCGGCCTCGAATCGAGATTCAACCGCTTTATGCATTTTGATGATTACACCATCGATGAAATGATGGCGATATTCGATATGCGCGCAAAGCAGGGCGGATACCGGTTGAATGAGGATGCGCGGGACGAGGTGCAGGCGTTTATCGAAAGCCAGAATGCCGACCCCATTACGTTCGGAAACGCAAGAGGCGTAAGAAATCTGTTTGAACAGATTCTGGTATCTCAATCAAACCGCGTCGCTAAAATGGAAAATGTAACGATCGAGGATCTTCAGACGATCACGGAAGAGGACGTAAAGGATGCGTCCGTGAGAGCCGTGCCCAAAAAGAAGCGGACGGATGCAAATGACGAGATCGTAAGGCTTCTTGAAGAGATCAAAGCGCACGGACGGGAGGAAGCCGAAAAGGAGACGGATTATGAGTAATGCAGACAGATTTATAGACCTCTACAAGGAGCTTGAAGACGAGCTTGAAAAAAAGTACATGCTCGACGGAAGGCCGTATACCAATACGGTGTATCAGTTCATCTGTGATAAGGAGAGCGAGCCGTTCCGTCAGAAGCTGGATTTGTGCCGGCAGGTGCGAAATCTCATCACGCATACGGCGAAAACCGACGGGAAAGCCCCTGTGGAGCCTGCGGATGATCTGATTCAGGCGCTTGAAAATACGCTTTCCTATCTCAGAAAGCCGCCGCTGGCCGCAGAACACGCAACGCCTGCGGATAAGCTGTTTGTGGCTTCTCTCAGCGACAGAATGGTGTGGCTGATGCGGAAGATGGAGCAGAAGGGATTTTCGCATGTGCCGGTAGCGGATGGAAAAAGGCTGAAGGGCATATTCAGTATGTCCACGCTTTTTACGCTCATCATGAACGGGGAAAGCAATCATCTGGATGATCAGACGCGCATGAACGATATTCTTGATGATATAGCGCCCGATAAGCATTCTGCGGAAAGGTTTCTGTTTTTGCCTCCGAACGCCACGGCGTTTCAGGCGGAGGAGGCGTTTACAAAGCGAAATGCGCCGCATGAAAAGCGCGTTGCGGCGATATTTATTACAAGCGACGGAACCCCCGGCAGCGAACTCATCGGCATGCTTACGCCGTGGGATCTGATGGGATAAGAATGCCGAGGCTCTTTTTGTTTCGTTCATTATAGATAAGCTTTTCGGTCATATCTCCATAATCCCCCGCAAAGGGCGGGAATGCGGAGGTGTCCCTTGCGCTTTCATCGAACGCGCCTAACCGGAGAAGATCGCGCATGATTTTCTCGGGAAGCGCGTTCGATGCTTTTTCAAGCGCCTCGGTATCGGATGCGGGTATACGAAGATAGGCGTATTTCAGCGCGTGAAGATATCCGGAATATCGGAATTCCGGGTATTCGGAGAGTATGCAGGCGTAAAATGCCGTAAGATTTGCATCGCCCTCGTGAAAGAAACCAAGCCTGTGGGAAAGCTCGTGACAGGCAGTAAAAGGAAGCGCGATATCGGGCTCGACGGGGCTTATCACCGCTTCACCCGTAAAGGGCAGAAAAATACCTGCGGCGGAAAACCTCTTAAGAACAGTTCCCGCCTTTGAAAATTTCGGCCTTGCGCCGATGATTCTGTTTGGGAATAAGCTTTTTACAGCCTCTTTTGATCGTTCGGGTACAAGGGATGAAGGTATAAAGGAGGTATACGCCTCCTCGGCCTTTTGGGAAAGCGATATGCAGAGCGACACATAATCGACAGGATCGGCGTTTTCTTCCTTTGGGAAAGGCGATTTCAAATAAAACGGAAGCCATAAAGCGATGATGAAAAGAACACATGCGAAAAGACAGACGGGAGTTCTTTTCTTTATGGAAATCAGAAGAGAAGCAAGAAGGAATACAGGCAGTGCATATGCATATACGGGCGAATCAAAAACGGAAAAGGCGAAGGAGAAAAGGGGAAACAAAAAAACGGACACAAATGAAGTCCAAAGCTGTAAAATGCTTGGAAGGCATATCGGGGAACTTAAAAGGACAAAAAGTGAGAGTATCATTCTTAGCATAGCTTCGCCCTCCCGTATACTGTCATTATGGCATAACGGGAGGGCGGAATTCAAATGGAATATATGGAAACCGCCGTTACGGCGCCTCGGGACGGTCGTATGCAAATACAAGAAGCGTACCGGATTGAACAGATATTCTGGCGGTATCCGAAGTAAATTCATTGCTCACGCCGAGAGGGAAGGCGGATGAGAGGCGGGCGTTTTTAAGCGTATATTTCACGCCTTCAAGCGTTACGCCGAAAGAAACTTCATCCAAAGAAAATACAGATAACACGGTGTTTATTGGACGCGAAAGAGTAAGCGCGCCGTTTGAAACCGCGTATACGTTAAAAAGCGGACAAATGAGCGCGATATCATACCCCTGCTTTGCATACCCGCAAAGCAGCTGAAGATTGGCATAAAAATGATCCGGACGGGAGCCGCTGCCGCCGTACAGGCGGAATACCTTGTATCCGCGCTGAATGCCCTCGCGTACGGCAAGCCCCATATCGGTATCGTCCTTTTCCTTTGGAAAGCGGAAAATCTCAATATTTTCGGGAACGGAAACATCGCCCATGGAATCGAAATCGCCCGCAACGAGCGAGGGCGCGATGAAAGCGTTTTTCAGATAGCGGTAGCCGCCGTCTGCCGCGATGACGAGATCGCTTGCATCGGGCGCAAGACCCTTAAGGGTAAAATCGCCGGCTCCGACAATATAGCAGGTATTCATGGAAAACCCCTTTATCAAAGTATTGGATATATTTTATCACATCAAAGTAAATTCTCACTTGACAAAACGCGGCAAATTGATATAATAATTCTGTACCAAGTAAAAACGCAGGGGGGCTGGCGATTGAGCCGGCTGAGATCGGGCGTATGCGTCCGGGACCCAGGAACCTGATCCGGGTAATGCCGGCGTAGGAAGCGAAATCAATGGGGAGCATGCACCCAGAGAAAATCTGTTTCTCCTTCGCCGCGCTGTAAGGCGCGTTTTTTATTTGGAAAAAGAAGGAGGAATCTATATGAAAATATCTACCCGTCAGATCGTTGAAAGCGCTCTGATGATCGCTATTGCTTCGGTTTTAAGTCTGATCACGTTCTCCGGTCCCTGGGCGCTCGGCGGCGGCATTACCGTTTGCAGTATGCTTCCGCTTGTAATACTTTCGCACCGCTTCGGCGTAAAGGCCGGACTTACCGCATCCGTCATATACGGTCTTATACAGATGCTTCTGGGCTTTTCAAACGTTCAGTACGCTCAGTCGTTCATGATGGCGGTAGGAATTGTGTTTCTTGACTACATTATCGCATTTGGCGTCATCGGCCTGTCGTCCATGTTCAACGGCGTAATCAAAAACCGTATCGTGTCCGTTATTGTTGGCATTGCGTTTTCCTTTTCGCTGCGTTTTGTCTGCCACTTTATCTCCGGCTGGTGGATCTGGGAATCGCTTTGGCCGAACGAGCTTGGATGGGCTGCGCCTATATGGTCGCTTGCCTACAATGCAAGCTATATGCTCCCCGAGATCATTATCACCTGCGCGGTCGCTGCTCTTTCGTATAAGCCGCTTTCGGCCTACTGGCAGGGAAAAATGATCCGCTGACGAAAATAAATATAATTTGGGAATCGGGCGCAGAGTACTGGATTGCGCCCGATTTTTATTGTATAATGATTTGAGAGAACAAATTATTGGAGGAATCGGTTTGCAGAGTCATTTTTACGCGTATATGGCCCGCATGAAGCTGATCAAGAGATGGGGGCTCAGGCGGAACACCATTCAGGAAAATGATCAGGAGCATTCGCATCTGGTGTCCATGATCGCGCATGCGCTGGCGGTAATACACAATAAGCGCTTCGGCGGAAACGTGGATCCGGGCAGGGTTACGATGCTTGCGGTATATCACGAAGCGCCGGAGGTGATTACGGGCGACCTTGCAACGCCCATCAAGTATTTTAATCCCGAAATCAAAAATGCGTATAAGGAGCTTGAACATCTGGCGGCGGAGAAATTGTTCAGCTATCTTCCGGAGGATATTCGTGAGGAATACAGGTGGCTGCTTTTCCCGGATGAGACGAGCTACGAATGGAAGCTTGTAAAGGCCGCAGACAGAATCAGCGCGTATCTGAAATGTCTTGAGGAATTGAGCTTCGGAAACAATGAGTTTATAAACGCGCAGGAGAATATCCGTATTTCCATCCGCGAGATGAACGTTCCGGAGGCGGAGGAGTTCATGCGCGATTTTGCGCCAAGTTTTAAATTGGCGCTGGACGGACTGAATTAAGCGTTTGAAGGGAGAGAGGTTCACAATGTATGAAGAGCTTCGAAAGCGCGTATATGAGGCGAATATGGAGCTTTACAGGCGGAATATGGTGCTCTATACCTGGGGAAACGTATCTGAGGCGGACCGGGAACAGGGCGTTTTCGCCATAAAGCCCAGCGGCGTAAAGTACGAGGATCTGAGAACAGAAGACATAGTAATAGTAAGAATCGAAGACGGCGTCAAGGTGGACGGAGAAATGAATCCCTCCAGCGATACGCCGACGCATGCGGGGCTGTACCGCGCGTTTCCCGAAATCGGCGGCGTAACCCATACGCATTCCACCTGCGCAACCGCATGGGCGCAGGCGGGCAAATCGATTCCTTGCTTTGGAACCACACACGCCGATTACTACAGAAGCGATATTCCCGTTACAAGGTATATCTCGAAGGAAGAAGTGGACAGGGGCTATGAGCTTGAAACGGCGAATGTAATCAAGGAAGCGTTTATCGGCAGAAATCCCGTTCATACGCCCGCAGTGCTCGTTCGCGGTCACGGCCCCTTTACATGGGGGAAGGATGCGGATAATTCCGTATACAATGCGGTGGTTCTGGAAGAGGTGGCGAAGATGGCGATGTACACATTGTCCATAACCCCCGAACAGTCGGAGCTGCCGGTTTCGATTCAGGATAAGCATTTCCTGCGCAAGCATGGGCCGAACGCTTATTACGGGCAGGGGCATTAACACCGAATTAAAGATGTCTGTCAAAAGCGGACAAATTCTGGCGCCTTGACGGTTTCATATATATTATAGCGACAAAAAACTCATTTTCATCTTTGTTGCTTTGGTCAATGGTTTTTTACCGTCGAATCTGTTATAATTCTTGCATGAGGCAGGAAGGCTGCATCGCTGGACTGCACATTGTCGTGTTCTAAATAAAAAGGAGGGTACTTTAATGGCAAGCGTAACTCTGAAACATATTTACAAGGTATACACCGGTGGTGTTACTGCTGTAAGTGATTTTTGTCTGGACATCGAGGATAAGGAATTTATCGTTCTCGTAGGTCCTTCCGGCTGCGGAAAGTCCACCACTCTTCGAATGGTAGCAGGTCTTGAAGAAATTTCCGACGGCGAACTCTACATCGGCGACAAGCTTGTAAACGACGTAGCTCCCAAGGATCGCGATATCGCCATGGTTTTCCAGAACTACGCACTGTATCCTCACATGACCGTATATGATAACATGGCGTTCGGTCTGAAGCTGCGCAAGACCCCCAAGGCCCAGATTGAAAAGCACGTAAGAGAAGCTGCCCGCATCCTCGACATCGAGCACCTCCTCAATCGTAAGCCCAAGGCTCTTTCCGGCGGTCAGCGTCAGCGCGTTGCTCTCGGCCGTGCAATCGTTCGTGAGCCCAAGGTCTTCCTTATGG
>JAFQKQ010000084.1 GCA_017396845.1 Clostridia bacterium | reverse complement strand
TCCGGGACGTCGACGGTTTCTTCCTCCGTCTGTACATCGCTTTCGGCGTCGTCAGCCGCGTCGTACGCTTCGGAGTATTCTTCTACCGGCGCTTCTTCATCGGGCCGGACTTCTTCGGCGTCTGTTTCGCCCGAAACGTCCGCAGCTTCCTCGGAAGGCTCGTATTCCCCGTCCGCTTCCTCCGGAATTTCGTCGCCTTCGAACCATCCGCCCTCTTCCTCTTCAAAGGCTTCCATGTTCTCATCCGGCTCAAACGGTTCCTCGTCCGCGTCCCAGTCAATTTCTTCTTCGCGGTTTTTGCGCTTGAACAAGCCCTTCAGACGTTCCAGTATCGGCTCGCCCTCTTCATTGCCGGCGTCCTGAGAATCATCGTCCGAATCCGCCTCAGGCTCGTCCCCGTCAGAATCCTGCGTATCTTTACCGGCCTTCATGCGCTTGGACAATGCATCGCGAAGCTTTCCGCCGACGGAAGCGATAAACTTAAACGGAGCGTCATCCTCTGCGTCCTCGTCATCGTCTTCATCCGAATCCTCGTCCGCTTCGCCTTCCTCGCCCTCGTAGGCTTCCTCTTCGGCATATTCTTCGTCCGCGTCTTCGCCTTCGATATCCACGATCTCTTCCTCGTATTCCGCTTCGCTATATTCATCGGAATACTCGGTATTTTCGATCTCCTGCTCTCTGGCGAGCCTCCGCGCCTTGCGGGATACGGCGGCTTCCTCATTTTCGGCAAACGAGAGCTGCTCGCTGAGAGCCGCATCCGTATCGGCTTTGACCGGCTTCTCTTCCTTTACGGGCGCAGGCGCAGCCTTCGGCTTTTTCTTCTTTTTTACCGGCTTTTTCGGCATTTCCGCGCTCGGCGCGGGCTCCGCCTTCTTCGGCGCAGCCGGCTTCTGCTTCACGCTTTCCTTTTCCGCCGCCGGGATTTCCTTTACGGGCTTCTTCACCGGCGCGGCTTTGGGAGCCGTCTCCTCGGGAACTATGCCGGCCAGACGGTCGTTTTCCGCCCGGCGCTCCGCCTGACGGCGCTTCTTCTCGTCGTGCAGGCGTTTAAACTCCTCATAACCCATTTCATTCGGTTTTCTTCCACTGCTGTATGCCATTTGTAAACCGCCTCTCAAAGCGATGTATCACAAGCGACGCCCGCATTATTGTATATGCGCACGCGTCCATTATTCTGCCTTATCATTATATCATAAATTTTTGTGTTGGCAATACCCGGGACATTGATTTTACGAAGAATTTTGTAAGAAGTGTAATACTTTTGTAATTTATGGCCCGGAACGCAATTTCCGTCCACGGCATAGGGATAAATATCACAGAATAAAGGAGGAATGACCCGCTTGACTGCCCGAAACCGACTGACGGCCATCGAAAAAAATATGCGTCTGAAAAACAGCCCCGTGTCACTGCATGTTCAAAACACCGCCGCGCCGGAGGCCATCCCCGTTCGTCCGTCCCCGCCGCCCGCGCCGCCGTTGAGAACAAGCGCGCTTAAGCAGATCCATCAGAGGCATGATCTTGCGAAAAAGAAACACATACCGCCTCTTTCCAATACATACCATTCCCCATGAGGGGAGGCACGTCAACATGGCAAAAAATGATTACCGGCGCTCATTAATCATGATGCGCGGCATGGAAAAGGGATACAGCGGGCACGCACGTCTGGAAAGCCGCGCAGCCAGCGGCACGCTGGACATCGTAGTTTCCTCGCCCGAACCAAATGATGTTCTGAAGGCGGCTCTGATCGGAAAAAGAGGCGCGGGCTATTCGGCAAAGCCGCTGGGGCATTTCAAGTCCGACAGCCGCGGGCAAAAAGGCCTTCTGTCATCATTCGACCCCAGAAACATCGCGGGAATGGATTTGAAGGACGTATATCTGGCCGTGGTTGCGCGCATGGAAAACGGACGCGCGGTTCCCGTGATGACCGGATTTGTAAACGGCTCAAAGCCCGTTGATTACGGGCAGGTTCGTTCTCTGATCGATCAATTGTTATCAGATCCGCCGTCTGCGCCTTCCGCAATCGAATCCGCAGATACAGAAGCGCCCGCAAACACACCCGCACCTGAAAAAGAAATCGAAAACGAACCTCAAGATGCCGAAATCCCGGAGAAAGCAAATCCCTCGGGCGAAGGCGAACCTGTTTCCGAAGCGCCCGAAAACAGCAGGGACGCAACCGAAAACAGCGCAAATACTCCGCAAAACAGCGCTCAGGCTCCGCAAAACAGCGCTCAGGCTCCGCAAAACAGCGACGCGCCCGAACCGCTTTCGAACCCTCCGCTTCCAGACGGCGAACAAAAATCCGTCGGCGCGCCCGCAGGTTCGCTTCTCGGAATCGATATGCGTAAGCCGTGGCCGGAGGATATCGAGCCGCTCAGGCTGCTGTTTTTAACCGCGCCCGCCTATGAACCGTTCAAAAAGGACGATTATGTATTCGTGCGCGCAAAAATGGCGGAGGAAACGGGCATAGACCACTGCGCCGTGGGCGTACGCGCGCAAGACGGAAAAATCGCCGGCGTGTGCTATGCCATCCCGATGCCCTATACCAGAGAAGCGCCTCCTGGGCTTGAAGGCTATGAATGGATCGGAAACAGCACCGCCGGCTGGTGGGTAACATGCGACGATCTCACCGATTCCGAATAGATAAAAAATGCGAACCCCGGGCGCTCGGCGCTCAGGTTCGCATTTCATTACGGGCAGGCAGCGTCTGTTTCCTGACCGGGCTTTTTATCGATCATTCCTTTAAAATCCTTTGCCAGCTGCGGAATGATCTCCATCAGTTTTTCCACCGGCGCATCGCATTTGGCGCTCATCATGCGAACGCTCTCGGCGTTTATCACCAGAAAGCCCATCGGCGATACCGTAACGCCCGCGCCGCTTCCGCCGCCAAAGGGCAGGTGATCCGCCTTTTCTTCCCGAACAGAGCGTCCGGACGACTGATACTGCGCGCCGCCCGCAACAAAGCCGAATGAAACGCGGGAAATGGGGATTACCGTCGATCCGTCCGGCGTCTGAACCGCATCGCCCACGACCGTATTCACGTCCACCATATCGCGGATATTCTCCATGGTCGTCGTCATAAGCCCCTCAATCGGATGCTTTTCCATATTGCGCACCTCTCCTTTTCAGAATCATTCCGGCGTATAAAACCGCCGCACGCGTAATATGCCCAAGCTTCACCGATACAATTCCAACGCCCTCGACGTTCGTTTTCCCCAAAATAAAGTCCGGGCGCACGGAAATATCCGCCCTTTCCCGAAAAATGCACGCAGCGGTCAGCACAAGGCCGTACGCAAGCGCCGTCTCCATCGCATTTTCAAACGAAATAATACCGGAAACGCGGAGAAATTCCATTTTCCCCTTCGAAAAAAGATACCGGAAAAGTAAAAACGCATCCT
Organism: Clostridia bacterium; assembly: GCA_017396845.1. Lineage (GTDB taxonomy): Bacteria > Bacillota > Clostridia > Christensenellales > Aristaeellaceae > SFHK01. The sequence goes on along the minus strand of JAFQKQ010000084.1, from coordinate 85,971 downwards.
GCGCGCTCACAGAAAATGACATCTTCCGTTTTCGTCGCCTTCCAATACCCGCCGCACGTCTTTGCGCCCGCGCAGCCGCATTTCCATATAAGAACGCGCCGATCCCTACTCCCGCCCTGCCCGCGCCCAAAGCAAACGCGATCATTACCGGCACATGATACAGATAAAACGCCAAAAACACAGCCGCCGACAGCGGGATCATCCAGCTAAAATCATTCATGACCATAGCTTTTCCCGCTGCCGGCTAAGTTATTCATAGACAATTTCCGTTTTATAAGAGCACTTCGCGGTTGGTTCCGTAGAAAATATCCCGCTTCCCGGATATCCGCTTTAAAAATGCTTCAAAGCGATCCCAGCTGTTATAGATATCAAATTCATAGGCATGCCCCCAGATATAGAATATCTTTTCGCTGTCCGGCGAAAGGGCAAGAAACTCGTCTGCGAGCGCCTCCATTTTATCCCATTCGGCGTGATGGTACACGGTGGGCTTAAACTGAATCAAATCGCTCTGAACGTCGAAGTTCCCCGCAGAAACGGTCGTCCGCGCGTACTTAACGCCCGTCCTTTCGCGAAGCACATTCGCTACCCGCCCGTCGAAATTCACGCCGCCGCCCGGGTAGGCAAAGCCCACGACCTCGTAACCGGCGATTTCGGAAAGCTTCATACGATCGTTTTCCACCTGCTCTTGGATCTCATCGTCCGAAAGCGTCGGAAGCAAAGGATGCGTAAGCGTATGTCCCGCGATCTCATGCCCCTCGTAAATCTTCCTGACCTCAATCGCCCTCGGCTTCACGTGCGCAACCGTTACATCTTCGCGAACCAGAGAACCGGGATTTCCCAAAAGACCCGAATTCAGATTGAACGTCGCCTTCAGACCGTATTTATTGAACAGCGATATCAGCCGCTGATCCTGCGTTACGCCGTCGTCATAGCTGAACGTAATCGCCTTCATCTTTCCGTGAAACATGCCCACGCCTCCTTCGGATTTCAAAATCTCCCGTCATAGGCTCAAAAAACCGGCCGGAATATACGCTTCCCCTTATTCGGCTGCTTCTTCAGCTTCTTCCGTCACAGTCTCTTCCGCCGCTTCCTCTTCCGCAGCAGCTTCTTCCGTTTCTTCCGCCTCCGGGACGGCAGCCGGGTTCTCTATGCCGGTGAGCTGGTAATACGTATCGGTATATATGATTTCGTACTCATCCAGCCACTCGGAAATCTGCTTATTCTGCGCCTCATAAATAATGCTCGCCTTGATCTCCTCGTATATCGCCTCGGTGATTTCCTTTGCGCCGCCGGGAATGTCGCCCAGGTAATACAGAATATGAATGCCGTAATCGGTTACAACGGGCTTGGAAATGTCGCCGACTTCCTGCATTTCTTCGGCGAACGCGCCCGTTACGAACTCGGGAACAAATATGACGCTGTCTTTATGCACCTCATAGCCGTTCTTAAGCGCAGCGCCCGCCATGCCGGGATCGGTGTTGTATTCGCCGATCAGCGCCTCGAATTCTTCTCCCGCTTCAAAGCGCGCGTAGATTTCATCAATCACATCCTGACGGCTTGCAATAATGTCGTCCGCCGCCTTCTTTTTTGCTTCCTCATCGGCGGCGTCCTTATAAGATGCAAGCAGCGCTTCGTCTGCGCTCAGAAGGATATGCGTAATTGCGCGGTAGCCGTGGGGCTTGAAGAGGATATCATAGTTGTAGTATTGGGTATACTGCTCATAGCCGGCCGCGTCGTTTTCGAAAAAAGAACGGTCGTACTCTACATATTCGTCGTACAGCGCAAGGATGGTCTCTTCGGATACATCCACATCAATGCCTTCAATCAGCACGATGAACGCCTCGGACACCGCGTAATCCTTTATATATTCTTCTTTCGAGAAATCAAGCTCGGCAAAATATACAAGCGCCTCCTGATAGGCCTTTTCATATTCCTCGTCGGAGATTTCGCTTCCCTTGCTTGAACGGATATAATAATCCATCTCTTCATCGAACTTCTGCTCTGCTTCCGCAAGAACAGCTTCGTATCTGTCGCCAAGCAGGTTCTCTATGCCGTGTTCCTCCGCTTTGAGTTCGGGAAGGACGACATATGTGATCACATAGCTGATCGCCGTAACATAATCGGACGAATCATTGGTATATCCCATTCTGTACAGCTGATTGGCGTAGGTTTGAATCTCAGACTGAAATATATCCGTTCCGCCGAACGTCAGAACCACCGGATCCGTGTTCTCCGCAGCCGTTTGAGCGGCCTCGGAAAGCGCAAACGAGCACGTCATAATCACAAGCGCCAGAAGAACGGAAAGCAAGCGTGTAAATCTTTTCATGATTAACCGATCCTTTCATAACCAAGAGTATTTCGGAAATCATCATACCATAATCCGATCGATTGTTCAAGATTCGTTTTTCAATGTTTTGAAACTCTCCCGAATCGACACAAAAAAGCCGGGTTTTCGCCTCAACCCGGCTTTTGAAAATACCGCTATTTATGATATCTCTCTCCCGCCGCGATTCTCGCCGCGCGGTAGAGCTGTTCTAAAAGAATCACCCGCATCAGCGTATGCGGAAACGTAAGCTTTGAAAATGAAAGCTTCACATCGGCGCGGGCAACCACTTCATCCGAAAGACCGAGGGAACCGCCGATTACGAATACCGTCCTTTTCCCGTCCATTTCCCACGCCTGGGTTTCCCTCGACAGCTCCTCGCTGTCCATGGCTTTTCCCTTTATGCAAAGCGCCACAACGCGATCCTGCGGACGGATTTTTGAAAGAATCTGCCTGCCTTCCTTTTCCATTACCTGCTTATTCAGTATTTCGCTGGGCTTTGCGGGCTCCGGCTCGTCAGGCACCTCGATCACATCGTACCTTCCGTATCTCGAAAGCCTTTTCAGATACTCCGCGCAGGCTTCCTTCTGCCACTTTTCCTTCAGCGACCCCACGCATATCACGGCGCAATTCACGATATAATCCCCACAATCTCCAGAAAATTCATAAGATACATCATAAACGCGACGATTCCGCACGCCGCAATCACAAGAACCTCGCTGATGGGCATTTCACGCCTCTGCGCTCTATTCACTCCGAATTCAAACCGCTCCTGACGAATGCGGATTTTATCAATTCTCTTCAATATGAAAAGGAGCAATGCGCCCGTGCCGCCGATATAGAACAATAATACCAGCAAGCCGAAAAATCCGCCGATCGATTCGAGCATTGATGCGGATTCGGCAAGATGCGCGCCCTCTCCCGCAATTTCTGCGCCGTTTGCGATATAAGCAATGATCAGGCAGAGGGAATTGTGTACGGTATGGTAAATCATACCGGCAAACAGAGAATCGGTCGATATTACCACAAACGCCAGTATGAGGCCGGATACGAATTCCGCGGGAATTCCCTCAATGCTTGCGTGCAGGAAGGTGAACCACATGCTCACAATCAGCATCGCGCTCAGCGAGCCTTTTTCCTCCCACGCGCCCAGCATCACGCCTCTGAACAGCACTTCCTCGCAGATGCCCGGCATTACGCCGACAAATATCACCATCCCGGCAAGCGCCTGAATATTTTCCGGCATCGATATGCCGGACTGCGTAACCGTGCCGCCGACGGCTTCTATCAGAATCACCCAAATGGACGTGATGTAATTGATAAAGAGCACGCCCACCGCCGACGCCAGCACGCACAACAGCGCCGCTTTTCCGGAAATGGGATTGATGCGCATGGAAACGGCGCAGGAGGGATGCTTTTTTGTATAAAGGACTACGGGAAGTATGATAAACAGCAAATAATACACAATCTGCGATACGGTATTCTGCGTTTGCTCCGTCATCTCCGGAAGTATTCGGCTCAATATAAAATTGATCGGATACGCCGCAAACTGCGCAAACCACAATCCCATCATGGCGGTCATATACAGAAACGACGCGGCAAACACGCTGGGTTTTCCGCCGCCCGGCCGATCTTCCAGCGTAAAGTTCACGCTCATACACCTCTTACCCCCTTTGAAAGCTCTTGAAAACCGTCCTTGAGCGAATAAAGACCGCTGAAGCCGTCGCGCCTGGCAATCGACAGCGTCATATCGCGCCCGATTTCCACTCCCGCCTCACGAAGCGCAAGGCTCGCTGTTTCCATCGCCAGCTCCGGAAAATTATTCTCCTTGCTCAAATGTCCCAGTATAATGTTTTTCACGTTTTTCCCGACCAGCTTCACGCATGCCGCACCCGCGTCGTCGTTGGAAAGATGTCCCTTTCTTCCGAGAATTCTCGTCTTCAGCGAATACGGGTATTTACCGGCTTTGAGCATATCAGGATCGTAATTCGATTCCAGAAGCAGTATGTCGCTTCCCTCCACCGCATTCATCCATCCGTCCCTTATACAGCCAAGATCCGTAGCGACGGAAGCTTTTATGCCGCCGAGGGATATGCTGTAGCCGCAGGGTTCCATCGCGTCATGCGGTATGGGAAACGGCATAATATTCATTCCATCCACAAAGAAATCGATCCTCGGATCCACAAGGCGCATATTCTTCGGCTGAATCTGCCCGACCTTTTCCTCCATGCCGCGCCATGTACCTTCCGTCGCGTATATGGGGAGGTCAAATTTTCTCGAAAGTATGCCTGCGCCCGCAATATGATCGGAATGCTCGTGCGTAATCAGAAGCGCCTTTAAAGACGTAGGCGATACGCCGATTTTCTCAAGTTCATTTACCACTCTTGCGCAGGATACGCCCGCGTCAATCAGTATTCCGCTTTCTTCACAGCCCACATACACCGCATTCCCGCCGGAACCGCTGAAAAGCGGGCTGAACAACAACTCCATGTAATGTATTTCCTCCAAATCTACACGCCCGTCAAGTCAAATGCCGGCGTGTATTTCGAATCCGCCGCCTCCATCTCCTGTACAAAGCCGTCCTCAAGGCCGATATCCAGCATATAATCCACAACCTCGTCAAGCTCCTCCTGAAAAATACGGCGGTTGATTTCGGGATACGCCTGCGCGTTTCCCATCGGCACATACTGCGCCATCAGGCTCACCCATGCGCCTTCCAGATGCTCTTTTATGTAGGAAAGCACGCGCTTGGAATTTTCCGTTTGCCCCGGAAGGATCAGGTGGCGGATGATCGTTCCACGGAGCACCGCGCCGTCCTCGTCCAGCACCACAGGCCCCGTCTGACGAAGCATTTCCTTTATCGCGCAGGAGGCAATTTCAAAATAATCCTCAGCGCCCGAATACCTGAGCGCGATATCGCTTGACGCATACTTGAAATCGGGAAGGTATACGTCGGCAAGCCCGTTCAGCATCCGAATCGTTTGAATGCTCTCATATCCGCTGGAATTCCATATGACGGGAACGCCGATCTTCGGCGCAAGCGATTCTGCGACGGCGGGCGCAAAATGCGAAGCGGACACGAGATTGATATTTCTTGCGCCCTGATCGATCAGCTCCCGATAAATTTCCCGAAGCCTTTCGACCGAAACGCGCTTTCCGTATTTCTCATGGCTGATGCCGTAATTCTGACAGTATACGCACTTTAAAGAACAGCCCGAAAAAAACACGGCGCCGCTTCCGTATCCCGGAAGGCTGATCACGGGCTCTTCATCAAAGTGCAGCGCCGCGCGGGCAACAACGGGCAGCTCGCCCATTCCGCATACGCCCTCTCCCGCCTCCGCCGTTCGAAGGGACGCGCATTTCCTTGGACATATGGAACAAATCATATCCCGGGCGCTCCTTTCAAAAACTTCCACGATTATAAATCCTACCGCTTTTATACCCTTTTGTCAACCGGGATATCAATAAACATTTTCTCGATCCGCTGCGCCCGAATGTAAAAAAGCGGCTTTCCGCTTGACATTCTTTTCTTCATATGAAATACTGTTTTCAGTTTGAACCCGGAGGAAAGAACATGAAAAAGCTGGTCGCCATCGTCGGCACAAACGCATCGGGAAAGAGCGGACTGGGCGTTCGCCTGGCAAAGGAATTCTCGGGCGAAATCATATCCGCAGATTCCAGACAGGTATTCCGCGGACTGGATCTCGGAAGCGGAAAAATAGCGCCCGAAGAAACAATGGGCGTAAAGCATCATTTGATCGACGTCGCCGAGCCCAACGATTTTTATTCCATGGCAGATTTTCAGAGGCAGGCCTACGAAGCCATCGACAAGGTGCACGAAAGAAATGCTCTGCCGTTTTTGGTCGGCGGAACGGGCCTGTATGTAGCGTCGGTCACGGAAGGATATCTTCTGTCCGATAAAATGCCGAACCTTGAATACCGGGACGAGCTTGAAAAGAAGACGACGGCCGAACTGTATCAGATGCTGATCTCCGTCATGCCCGATATCGAAATCGACCGCTATAACCGAAACCGCGTGATGCGCATGCTTGAAAAAATCGAAAGCGGCGATACCGAGCCCGCCGGGTGCGAAAAGAAATACGACACGCTGAAAATCGGCGTTTCGTGGGACAGAGAAATACTGAAGACCCGAATCGACGAACGCCTGGAGCGCCGCATGAAGGCCGGCATGGTGGACGAAGTTCGCACTCTTATGGAAAACGGCGCAACGGTAGAGTTTCTGATGAAGCTGGGACTGGAATACCGCTTTATCACGGAATACCTGACGGGCGTTATCAAAACGGAAGAAGAAATGCTGGACGGCCTTTCAAAAGCCATCAAAAAATTCGCCAAGCGCCAGATGACCTGGTTCAGACGCGACAGCGAAATCCACTGGCTCGACATGACGGGCAACCCGTTTGCAGAAGCGTCGGAATTGATTTCTGCGTTCATCAAATAATACAATCAGCGAAAGCACGCCCGCAGCGCCGCATTTTTCCCTCGGGCCGGGTTGCTGCAAAAAGCGTAAAAAGGTTAACCTGTCAATCAATTCCGCATTCCCAATTCCGCTTTTTTATACCCAGAAAGGCGCTTTCACCCATGAAATACCGGATCAAGCCCAAAAGCGGCACGCCCGCGTATATGCAGTTGTATTCCGCCGTCAAGCATGAGATCATCTCCGGCGCATATCCTTATGATACCCGCCTTCCATCCAAGCGCATGCTGGCCGAGGAGGCGGGCGTAAGCGTGATCACGGTGGAACATGCCTACGCCATTTTGGCCGACGAAGGCTATATCCGCGCAAAGCAGAAAAGCGGGTACTACGTTTCCTACCGCGAAACGGACTTCCTTTCCACCTTCGAACCGGCGCATGAAGCGACGCTTACGCTTACCAACCTGCATTCGCCGGAAAATGCCTTCCCGCTATCGGTGCTGTTCCGCACGATGAGGCGCGTAATGGCGGATATGGGCGACAGGCTGCTCGTAAAATCGCCCAATCACGGACTTACGGAGTTGCGGCATGCCGTTAAAAACTATCTCATGCGAAGCGCGGGCTTTTCCGTGCGTGCGGAGCAGATCATCATCGGCTCCGGCGCGGAATATCTGTACGGGCTGATTGTGCAGCTGTTTGGAAACAACAGCATATTTGCGCTGGAAAGCCCTTCCTATGACAAAATCAGAAAGGTATATCAAGGGCTGGGCGTACAATGCGAAATGCTCAAAATGGGCGTAGACGGCATAAAGACGACTGAGCTTGCCCGGTCAAATGCATCGCTTCTCCATGTAACGCCCTTTCACAGCTACCCGACCGGCATAACGGCCAGCGCCACCAAGCGCGCGGAGTATATAAACTGGGCGCGCAAGCGAAACGCCTATATTGTCGAAGACAATTACGATTCCGAATTCACAAAATCCACCAAGGCGGAGGACGCAATCTTTTCTCTGTCAAAGGATCAGAATGTAATCTATGTAAATACGTTTTCCGGCACCGTCGCTCCCTCCATCCGCGCAGGCTACATGGTGCTTCCGGAGCCTTTGCTTCATGAATTTGAATCGCGCCTCGGCTTTTATTCGTGTACGGTGCCGGTGTTTGAGCAGTATGTGCTTGCCTCGCTGATCGAAAGCGGAGATTTCGAAAGGCATATCAACCGCGTTCGAAGAAGCCGCAGGCGAAAGACAAAGCCCTCGAACCCTTAATCTGGTTATATATTTTATGCGCATTCTGGCTATTTACACAATGCCAATTCCATTATATGATATCCGCATAAATATATTTCCGGGACGTGAGAAACATGGATTACAAAAAGGTATTAACCATTCAGGACATCTCATGCGTAGGTCAGTGCTCGCTGACCGTCGCCCTTCCGATCATTTCCGCCTGCGGCGCGGAAACCGCCGTGCTCCCCTCCGCCGTGCTCTCCACGCACACCATGGGCTTCACCGGCTATACCTTCCGCGACCTTACAGAGGATATGCCGAAGATCATGCAGCACTGGGAAAAGGAAAACGTGCGCTTTGACGCGGTGTACACCGGTTATCTGGGCAGCACAGAGCAGATCGGATATGTAAGCGATATCATCGCCCGCCTTTCCAGGGAAAGCGCCTATGCCGTCATCGACCCCGCGATGGCCGATAACGGAAAACTGTATCCCGCCTTTGACGAAGCCTATGTAGCGCAGATGAAGACACTCGTTGCCTGTGCGGATTACGTGCTTCCGAACATCACCGAAGCCTGCTTCTTAACGGACGAGGAATATAAAACCGAGTATGACAGAAGCTATATCGAGCGCCTCGTGTCCGGTCTTATTTCGCTGGGCGCGAAAAACGTCGTTCTGACCGGCGTATCCTTTGAAAAGGGAAAAACCGGCGTGTGGGTTCAGGAAGGAAACGAAGCGCGCTATTATGAGCACGATCAGATCTTGAAAGGCCGCCACGGCACGGGCGATATCTACGCCTCCGCATTTACCGGCGCGCTCGTTCGCGGGAAGAGCGCCTTTGAAAGCGCAAAAATCGCGGCAGATTATGTGGTCGAATGCATTCGCTTCTCGGAGAACATTCCCAATCACGAATACGGCGCGGCGTTTGAACCCGTTTTAGGCAAGCTCATCCGCGCAATCGAAACAGCATAAAAACTACTATAACAATTCACAAAAACATGCATCTCCGTGCGATTGACACGGAGATTTTCATCTGTTATCCTAATACCATTATTTCTCACCAAGGAGTGACATTATGGCAAAAACCGTTCAGGATATCCTCTCTATCATCCGCGAAAACGGCATCCGTATGGTTGATTTTAAAATGGTTGACATAAACGGTCAGTACCGCCACGTAACCATCCCGGCGGAGAATTTCTCCGAGGACACCATGAAAAGCGGCATCGGCTTTGACGCGTCCAACTACGGCTACGCGGTCGTGGAAAAGAGCGACATGGTATTCATTCCCGATCCCGATACCGCCGTCATTGATCCTTTCTGCGATATCCCGACGCTCTCCATGACCGGAAACGCCATGATTATCGATACGCCCGAAAACCGCCCGCTCGCGCAGTACCCCAGAAACATCGTGCTCGCAGCAGAAAAATACATGCAGGATACCGGCATTGCCGACGAAATGTACATTCTGCCCGAATTCGAATTCTATCTGTTTGATGAAATCGGCTGGGATGTTCAGTCCAATAACATCTCCGTCACCATGGATACCAAGCATTCCTACTGGAACAGCGGCATCGAAGGAAAAGGCGTAGTAGTTCCCAAGCAGAAGAATTACCACATTGCCAAGCCCTTCGACGACGCATACGAAGCCAGAAGCGAAATGTGCATGCACATGAAGGACGCCGGAATCGAAATCAATTATCATCATCCCGAAGTCGCCGCTTCCGGTCAGTTTGAAATCGAGCCGCAGCTGGGCAAGATGAGCAAAATGGCCGACAACACCATGATGATCAAATATATCATCCACAACACCGCCCTCAAATATGGAAAGAGCGCAACCTTCATGCCCAAGCCCGTATACGGTGAAGCCGGCAGCGGCATGCACGTTCATATGCTGCTCATGAAGGACGGACAGCCCGTATTCTCCGACGATAACGGCTATGCGCATCTCAGCAAAACCGCGCATTGGTTTATGGGCGGACTGCTTAAGCACATCGCTTCCCTGTGCGCCATCACGAACCCCTCCACGAACTCCTTCAAGCGCCTTGTGCCCGGATTTGAAGCGCCGGTTACCGTCGGCTACGCGACCTCCAACCGCAGCGCCGTCATCCGCATTCCCGCCTACGCAAAAACCCCCGAGAAGCGCCGCTTCGAGCTGAGAAACCCCGACGCAACCTGCAACCCCTATTTCTGCTATGCGGCCATCCTGATGGCGGGCCTTGACGGCGTAGAAAACCAGATCGATCCGCATGAAAACGGCTGGGGACCGTATGACGTAAACCTCTACCATCTCTCCGACGAAGAAAAGGCAAAGCTCCATCACCTGCCCGCATCCCTGGACGAGGCGCTTGACGCCCTCGAAAAGGATCACGATTACCTGACCAAAGGCGGCGTATTCCCCGAAGCGCTTCTCAAGAGCTTCATCGCCGCCAAGCGCGCAGAATGCCTCGCCCTCTCCCAGATCCCGCATCCGGCGGAGTTTGATAAGTACTACAATCTGTAATTCAATCGTTTTATAATCGAGCAGGAGGGAGTGACAAGCTCCCGACCTCTCACCGCACCGTGCGTACCGTTCGGTACACGGCGCGTCCAATACAGGCAGAATGAATAGACTCGTATGCCGGGGAGCGTTCAAAGAACCCTGCGCATGCGAGTCTTTCGTTTGTTATTCCTCTTTTCACGGCTCCGGTTTCCACTGTGAACCAGTATCCTCTTCTGCTATTCGCCACCATTCGCTCGAAGTATTCCGGCACACCCGGCTTCATAAGGTTCCTCAGCTTGGTTCTATAACCGGGCAGATTTCCTTAAGCTCGCGGAGGACAATATTGATCAGCTGATACACTCGCCCGCCCTCTATTTATATATCTATATAATGATACCGCAATATATGCAAGCGCAAAGAAGCGGGCGGCAAACCTTCAAAAAAGGACGTCAAGAAGCTTATTCTTCCTGAGCGTCCTTTTTATATAATAAGTATAAATCAATACTCTGCAGCGCCGTCAAACACCTTTTCCGCGCCGCCGGTCAGGAACACCTCGCCATCCTGCACGCGCACGATCAGATCTCCGCCCGAAAGCTTTACGGTGATGTCCGCGCCTTCATGGCAAAGCCCGTTTCGAACCGCCGCCGCCACTGCGGCGCATGCGCCGGTTCCGCAAGCCAGCGTTTCGCCGTTTCCTCTCTCCCATACGCGCATTCTGAGCATATTTTCATTAACCACGCGCACGAATTCGGTGTTGACCCGTTCCGGGAAAATGGGCGCATTCTCAAACTGCGATCCGTATTTTTTTACGTCAATGGTATCGATATCGTCCGTAAACACCACGGCGTGCGGGTTTCCGACGGATACGCAAGTAACCTTCCATTCGTTTTCGCCGATTACAAGCGTCCGATTCACGCATTCGCCGCCGTCGGTAAGTACGGGAACATCTTCCGCGCTGAATCTCGCCCTTCCCATGTTCACGCGAACTTCGCCCACGCTTCCGTTTACCGTAAATACCTCCATTTCGTAAACGCTCCCGTTCATTTCAACCTTTATCCGGGGATTCAATACGATTTTGTTGTCATAGAGATATTTTGCAACCATGCGCATACAATTGCCCGCCATTTTTCCGACGCTTCCGTCGGAATTAAACATGCGTATGGAGGCATCCGCCCTGTCGGATTTTTCAATCAGCGCCATGCCGTCCGCGCCGATTCCGTACTGCCGCATGCAGAGCGTTACGCTGAGCGTCTCGGGGCAGGTAAGCAACCCATCAAAGTTCTCTACGATGATGTAATCGTTGCCCGCATCCTGCATTTTGGTGAATTTCAGCGTCATGCGTTCCTTCCGCATATGGCAGATATCGACAAGCTCCGTGTTTCCCGTGTTAAAGCCCGCGTAAATCACATCCGCCATCGCGTTCGCGGTATCAAGCGATGTAAAGCACGCCACCTGGTGATTGATCGCCGAGCGGTGCAGGCGGTTGTAATCGCACACGGTGGAATCATACACAGCGTCTGTGTACACCACGAAATTCACCTTGCCGCTTTCGATCAGTTCAAATGCATCCCGGGAGTCTGAAATATCGCCGATTTCGGTTACGGGAATGCCGAGCCGCTCAATGGCTCTTGCAGTACCCCGCGTAGCATAGATGCGCATTTTCCGGTCGTAAAATCTCTTTACTGCCCGCGCAAGCTCATGATGCTCGCTCTCATCCACGCTCACAATCACGCCCGGCCTGTCCCCGCCGGAGGGAAGCGTAACGCGCATGCCGGCGGCGGTAAGCCCCTTGAACAGCGCCTCGCTCAGCGTTCTTCCTACGCCCAGCACCTCGCCCGTCGACTTCATCTCGGGACCCAATACGCTGTTTGCGTCCGTAAGCTTTTCAAAGGAGAACACGGGTGCCTTTACCGTGTAATACGGCGGCGTACGGTAAAGCCCCGTTCCATAGCCCATATCCTTCAGGTTTTCCCCGAGCATTACGCGGGAAGCAACCTCCACCATCGGAACGCCCGTAACTTTACTGATGTAGGGAATGGTTCTGGAGGCCCTCGGATTTACCTCGATCACATACAATTCGTTTCTCCAGATCAGATACTGTATGTTGACAAGTCCCTTGGTTCCCAGCGCCAGCGCAAGGCGGGTAGAGGACGAGCATACCGTATGAAGCATGCTGTCGGAAAGGTTATAAGGCGGATATACAGCAATCGAGTCGCCGCTGTGAACGCCCGCGCGCTCGATATGCTCCATAACGCCGGGAATCAGCACGTCGCGGCCGTCGGAAATTACATCTACCTCAAGCTCCACGCCCTTCATGTACTTGTCAATCAGAACGGGATTATCGATACCGCCGGAGAGTATCAGGTTCATATACGCCTTAACGTCTCCGTCGGAATGCGCGATTTTCATATTCTGACCGCCGATCACGTAGGACGGGCGCAGAAGCACGGGATAACCGATGTCGTTTGCCGCCCGCACGGCTTCTTCAAGGGTTTTTACGCCCATGCCCTTCGGTCTTGATATATTCATTTCGCTCAAGAGCGCATCAAATCTCGCGCGGTCCTCCGCTACATCGATGCCCTCCGCGCTGGTACCGAGGATCCGTATGCCGCGCCTGTCGAGCGCCTGCGTAAGCCGGATCGCCGTCTGTCCGCCGAAGGCAACCACAACGCCCACCGGCTTTTCCACGTCGATTACCCGCAAAACATCCTCTTCGCTCAGCGGCTCAAAATACAGCCTGTCCGCCGTATCATAATCGGTGGATACGGTTTCGGGATTATTGTTGATGATAACCGCTTCATAACCGAGATTTCTCAATGTGCGCACGCAGTGTACAGACGAATAATCGAATTCGATGCCCTGACCGATTCGGATGGGGCCTGAGCCCAGCACCAGAACCACGGGCTTGCCGCTTCTTTGAAACGCCCTCGATTCACAGGCACTTGCCGCCGTCCAGTAGAAATACGGCCTAAGCGCCTGAAATTCGCCCGCGCAGGTATCCACCATCCGGTACGCGCCCCTGCATTCGTAAAGCGCCTTCGCGCCCGAAATCCGAATAATCGTGCGGTCGGTATAACCGAGCGATTTCGCCTTCAGGTACGCGCCGCGCGAAATCTCGCCCTTGCCTCCGATTTCGTTTTCAAAATCGGCAAGGTTTTTGATTTTCCACAAAAACCACCGGTCTATCCGCGTAATTTCAAAAATTTCGTCGATATCCGCGCCACGCTTGATCGCTTCGAATACATAAAATATCCGCTGATCATCGTTTTCCCGGATGCGCTTCATCAGATCGCCGGTATCGATGTTTTCGCACCCCAGACTGTCTCTTCCGATTTCCGCGCCCCTGACCGCTTTCATAAGCGCCATTTCAAAACTCGGCGCAATCGACATAACCTCGCCCGTCGCCTTCATCTGCGTTCCGAGCTTCCGGTTCGCCCCGGCGAACTTGTCAAACGGCCAGCGCGGGAATTTCACCACAATGTAGTCGATGGAAGGTTCAAAGCACGCGCAGGTCTTTTTCGTAATATCGTTTTGAATTTCATCCAGCGTATATCCAAGCGCGATTTTCGCCGAAACCTTCGCAATCGGGTAGCCCGTCGCCTTGCTGGCGAGCGCGGAAGAGCGCGATACGCGCGGATTTACTTCAATTACAGCATATTCGAACGAATTCGGATTGAGCGCAAACTGGCAGTTGCAGCCGCCCACCACATTCAGGCCGCTGACGATATCCAGCGCCGCATTTTTGAGCATGCCGTATTCCCGCATGGAAAGCGTAACCGCCGGCGCTACTACGATGCTGTCGCCCGTATGTACGCCCACGGGATCCACATTTTCCATGCTGCATATTGCAATGGCGTTTCCTACGCCGTCGCGCATGACCTCAAATTCGATTTCCTTCCAGCCGTAAATATACCTTTCAATGAGTATCTGATGAATGGGCGATGCTTCAAGGCCGATTCTGGCAACCTCGGGAAGCTCGTCTTTATCGTTTCCCACGCCGCCGCCTCCGCCGCCAAGCGTAAAGGCCGGGCGCACGATGACGGGATAGCCGATCTCTTCGGCGATTTTTAAAGCTTCCTCTACGCTCTGGGCAATGCCGGAGGGAATGACCGGCTGGCCGATTTCCTCCATTGCCTCTTTAAACAGCTTTCTGTCCTCCGCACGGTCGATCGCCTCGGCGTTCGTACCAAGCAGGCGAACGCCTGTCTTTTCGAAAAAGCCCTCTTTATCCAGCTGCATGGCGAGAGTAAGCCCGTTCTGGCCGCCAAAGCCTGCAAGCAGACCGTCCGGCTTTTCCTTTTCGATCACGCGCCGGATGGTCTCCTTTGTAAGCGGCTCCAGATAAATTTCATCCGCCAGCGCCTGATCCGTCATGATCGTCGCAGGGTTCGAGTTCACGAGCACTACGTTCATGCCTTCCTGCTTAAGCACCCGGCAGGCCTGCGTTCCCGCATAATCAAATTCCGCCGCTTGACCGATGACAATCGGGCCGGAACCGATTACCATGACTTTATTGATCCCTTCGATTCTCGGCATACGTTCAGCCTCCCATTATCTCAATCAGATGCGAGATGAAGAAATCTCTTTCGATTTGCCCCTTAAGCCCATCGATCCGGAACTGTACGGAGAACGCATTTGCGCCCTCGTAATCGATTCCCTCGCAGGTATGGTCGTTTGCGTTTTCCAGCCGCATCACCGCGCCTGCCGGAAGGCTTGCGGGAACAACCGTATACCCATGATTCTGCTTGGTAATGTAGGTACGCCCCGTTTTTCTGTCGCGAACGGGCTGATTTGCGCCCCTGTGGCCGAAGAGCATTTTCTCCGTACGCGCGCCCATGGAGAGCGCAAGCATCAGATGTCCAAGCCCCTGCGCAAATATCGGCGTTTTCCCGACCAGCTTTCTGATTTCGGGAATGCAGTGTGCATTATCCATCGGATCCCCCGGGCCGTCCGAAAGTATGACGGCGTCTTGGTTCAGAGAAAGAATTTCCTCCGCCTTCGCATCATAGGGAACGCTGATTACGGAAAAGCCCTTCTCATGAAGCGCCTCAATGAAGGAAGGCCTCGCCCCGAAATTGACAAGCGCCGCCGTATATTTTGCATTTTCCCCTTGAGCCAGCGTCTCCGTCTTTACAGCGCCCGTTTTTTGAACCGGGTTTTCTTTCGCAAAGCCTGAAAAAGCGCTCATATCAGAAGGAATTTCGCTTGCGATCATCGCCTTCATCGTGCCTTCGTTTCGCAGAATCAGCGTGATTTCGCGCGTGTCGACGCCCTTGATGCCGGGAATTCCATGCTTTTCCAGAAGATCCGAAAGCGTGCCGTCCGCGCGGAAATTGGAGGGCTGCTCGCATACGTCATGCGCGACGAAGGCGGACAGAACCATTTTCCCCGAAACATCCCCGGCGATTGCACCGTAATTTCCCTGAAGCGGAAAGGTGTTCACAAGGATTTGACCTGCATAACAGGGATCGGTCAGCTCCTCCAGATATCCCACCATGCCGGTTTGAAATACGATCTCGCCAAACGCATCCGAGCGAGCGCCGAAGCGCTCGCCCTCAAAAATTCTGCCGTTTTCCAGAATCAGATATGCTTTTTCCATTTCAGTATCCCCCGGAATTACTTCATCAGGGTAACCATCAGCGCCTTCTGCGCATGCAGGCGGTTCTCCGCCTCTTCAAAGATCTCATCGGCATGCGCTTCGAACACATCTTCCGTGATTTCCTCGCCTCTGTGAGCGGGCAGGCAGTGCTGCACCATGCAGCCGTCGTTTGTCCTCTTCATAAGCTCTTCATTTACCTGGAACACGCCGCCGAACGCCTCACGCCGCTTGGCCGCCTCGTCCTCCTGACCCATGGAAGACCAAACGTCGGTAAACACAACATCCGCGCCCTCAGCCGCTTCCATTACGCTTCTGGTGATAGTAAATCTTCCGCTGTCATTGGCCCACTTTACGATGTCAGCGTCGGGATCATAGCCTTCGGGGCATGCGATCGCCACGTTCATGCCGGTCTTGATGCCGCCGACGATCAGAGAATTCGCCATATTGAAACCGTCGCCGATGAACGCCATTTTAAGTCCGTCCAGGCTGCCCTTCTTCTCGCGGATGGTGAGAAGATCGGCAAGCACCTGGCAGGGATGCGCGTAATCGGTAAGACCGTTGATGATCGGGATCGAGCCGTACTTCGCAAGATCTTCAACATCCTGCTGACGGAAGGTGCGGATCATGATGCCGTCCAGATATCTGGAAAGCACGCGCGCGGTATCCTTGATGGGCTCGCCGCGTCCCAGCTGCAGTTCGCTTCCGCTGAGCATGAGCGCATGTCCGCCCAGCTCATACATACCCACTTCGAACGAAACGCGGGTGCGCGTAGAGCTCTTCTGGAAGATCATACCCAGTTTCTTGCCCTTAAGGTGCGGATGCGCGATGCCGTTTTTGCGCTCATATTTCAGCTGATCCGCCAGATCCAGCACATTCAGAATATCCTCACGGGTCATATCGCTCATTTTCAAAAGATGCTTCATTTTGCAATTTCCTCCTTGAGTATGCCGATCGCCTTTTTCAAGTCGTCAAAATCAATATTCAGCGGCGGGAGCAGGCGGATCTTCGTCTTCGCCGTCAGCGCCAGTACGCCTCTTTCCAAAAGCCTATTCACGATTTCGCGGGCGTTTCCCTCTACCTCGATGCCGATCATCAGACCGATTCCGCTGATGCTCTTTACGTTCTTCGCGCCGTTGAGCGCATCAAAGATATAGCTGCTTCTTTCCTTTACGCCCTTCATCACATCGTCCGTAAGTCTTTCCAGTATGCTTACCGCGCCCGCGCACGCGATGGGATTTCCGCCGAAGGTGGAGCCGTGGTCGCCGCTTTTCAGCGCGTCTTTCGCTTTGTCGCCGATCAGGCATGCGCCGATGGGAAGTCCGCCGCCAAGGCCTTTCGCCGTAGATACCACGTCGGGCTGAACGCCGTAGTTCATATAAGCGAACAATTCGCCCGTGCGTCCGTTTCCGGTCTGCACCTCGTCCACCATAAACAAAAGATCATTTTCGCTGCAAAGCGCCTGAACGCCGGAAATAAACGAACTGCTCAGGGGCATTACGCCGCCCTCGCCCTGAATGATTTCAATCAGCACGGCACAGCACTTGTTCTCCTCAATCAGCTTCCGAACGCTCTTCAGATTGTTGGCTTCGGCGTACAGGAAGCCCTCCGGGAAGGGCCCGAAGAAGTGGTGAAAATGCTCCTGACCGGTGGCGGACAGCATTGCGATTGTGCGCCCGTGGAAGGAATTAATAAGCGTGATCACATTATTGTGGCTTTCGTCACCGTATTTTTCATACGCCCATTTCCTTGCAACCTTCACCGCGCACTCGTTTGCTTCCGCGCCGGAGTTTCCGAAAAACACCTTTTTCATGCCGGTCTTTTCGCAGAGCATTTTCGCAAGAGTCGTACAGGGATCGGTGTAATACAAATTGGAAGTGTGAGAAATCGCGTCAATCTGATTGATAACGGCGTTTTTCCATATTTCATCCGAGTAACCAAAAGTGTTTACAGCAATTCCGCTTCCAAGGTCGATATACTCCTTGCCGGTTTCGTCATACGCCTTTGCGCCCTTGCCGTTTACAAGCGCCGCCGGAAAACGGGCATAGGTGCCGGCGACATAGGTAAGATCGTTTTGAATAATGGTGTTCATACGGTGCCTCCCTGCTTAAACATGGTGCCGAGACCTTCGTCCGTCAGAAGCTCCATGAGGATCGAGTGCTTTACGCGTCCGTCAATGATAAATACTCTGTTCACGCCGCGGCGAATTGCTTCGATGCAGCACTCCACCTTCGGGATCATGCCGCCGGAAATGATGCCCTCGCGCATCAGCATCGGCGCGTCGCTTACGTTGATCGAAGAAATCAGCGTATCCTTGTCGCCCTTCTCCCGGAGTATGCCCTCGATATCCGTCATGGAAATCAGGCACTCAGCTCTGAGCGCGGCTGCAATGCGCGCCGCCGCCGTATCGGCGTTGATATTGTAGGAATTTGCCATTTTATCGCCGCCGACGGTGGATATTACGGGAATGTACCCCTTATCCAGCGCATCCAGTATAATTTCGGGATTGACCTTGGTGATTTCGCCCACATAGCCCAGATCGGCGTTCAGCGGCCTTGCCTCGATCATTCCTCCGTCAAGGCCCGAAAGTCCCATCGCCTTCACGCCCATCGTGCCCAGAAGCGATACCAGCGATTTATTCACCTTTCCGCAGAGCACCATCTGAACGATATCAACCGTTTCCTTATCGGTTACGCGAAGGCCGTTTACAAACTTGCTCTCCTTGCCTACGCGCTTGAGCATGTCCGTAATCTCGGGACCGCCGCCGTGTACCAGAACGACCTTTACGCCAATCTGGCTCAGAAGCGAAAGATCGCCCATTACCGCCAGCTTCAGCTCTTCATTGATCATGGCGTTTCCGCCGTACTTTACCACAACAATCCGCTCGTCGTATTTGCGGATATAGGGAAGCGCCTGTGCCAGCACCTCCGCGCGCATTTGATTATCCATCGCCATAAATATATCTCCTCAGGTACGGTAATCGCCGTTAATTTTCACATAGTCGTACGTAAGATCGCAGCCCCACGCAGTCGCCGCATACTCTGCGTCGTTCAGATCGACCAGTATGCCGATTTCTTTTTCGCTGAGCACGGCCTTGGCGGTCTCCTCCGAAAAATCTATGCCGGCGCCATTTTTGCAGACGTCCACGCGTCCCGCGGCGGAAGCAAACGATACGTCGATCTTGTTTACGTCCACATCCGCGCCGCTGTAGCCGATGGCGCAGAGCACGCGTCCCCAGTTTGCGTCCGCACCGAACATGGCGGCCTTGAGAAGCGAGGAGCAAATGACGCTCTTGGAAACTATGTCCGCCGTCTCCTGATCCTTTGCGCCCGTTACCCTGCACTCCAGAAGCTTCGTAGCGCCCTCGCCGTCGCCGGCGATCATGCGGCAAAGGGACGTGGTTACAAGGTTCAAAGCGCCCTTGAACGCTTCGAAATCCTCGCCCTCGCCGGTAATTTCATCATTTCCCGCAAGTCCGTTTGCAAGAACCGAACACATATCGTTGGTGGAGGTGTCTCCGTCAACGCTCACCATATTAAACGACTTTTTCACGTCCTCGGAAAGCGCCTTTTTAAGCATAACGGGCGAAATGCTGACGTCGCTTGTGATAAACACGAGCATCGTGGCCATGTTCGGGTGAATCATGCCGCTGCCCTTGGCCATGCCGCCGACCGTAACCGTCTTTCCGCCGATTTCAAAGGAAACCGCCGCTTCCTTTTTCACGGTGTCCGTGGTCATAATCGCCTCCGCCGCGGGGAAGGAATCCTCGGAAAGCAGAGATACGAGGGAAGGCATGCCGTTTGCAATCGGCGTAATGTCGAGCTTCTGACCGATTACGCCGGTGGAAGCTACGATTACGTCCTTTTTAGAAATGCCGGTGTACTTTTCGGTGAGAAGGCACATTTCCTCTGCGATTTCAATGCCGTTTGCATTGCAGGTATTGGCATTTCCGCTGTTTACGATCACGGCCTGCGCATAGCCGTCGGAGATATTCTCCCTTGTCACATAAATCGGCGCGCCCTTTACAAGATTTTTCGTGTATACGGCTGCCGCGGCGCATTTTACCGACGACGTTACAAGTGCCAGATCTCGCTTTGTTTTATTCCTGCGGATACCGCAGTGAATGCCCGATGCTTTAAAACCCTTTGCGGCGCACACGCCGCCGTCAATATATGTATACATGCGTTTATCCTCCTCACAATACAAGGCTCTCGGTTTCGGCTGCGCCCATCGCCAGGTTCATGCACTGTATGGCCGCGCCGGACGCGCCCTTTCCAAGGTTGTCAAACCTTGCTACGAGCAAAATTCTGTCTTCATTTCCGAAAACCGCGATTTCCATGATATCGCGTCCCGAAAGCGCACAGCCGCTGATAAAGCCATCCTCATCCATATTTTCGGTGTATTTTACCATCGGCCCGGTATAGAGCGCTTTATAGGCTTCCTTTATATCGGTCATTCCCTTGCCGGCGGCGAGCTGGCTTTTGAATACCGGAACCGAAACCACCATGCCGCTGTAAAAATCGGATACTATGGGGCAGAATATGGGCTCCGTATCAAGACCGCTTCTTACCTTCATTTCCTTAAGATGCTTGTGCGTCTGACCCAGCGCGTACTGTCTGGGCGCTTTCAAGAGGGGCTCGCCCTCTTCATACTGCGCGATCATCTTTTTTCCGCCGCCGGAGTAGCCCGTGATCGAATGGCAGGTGAGGCAGGCGTCTTTGGTAAGAATTCCCGCCGCTGTGAGCGGCTCGACAAGCGCGATGAATCCGCTGGCATGGCAGCCCGGCACAGAAATGCGCTTGGCGGAAACGATTCGGTTTCTGTGCGCAAGGCTTAATTCCGCAAAGCCGTATGCAAAATCAGGATCCACGCGGTGCGCGGTAGAAGCGTCGATAATCACAGCGTTTGAACCCTTCGCAAGCGAAACCGATTCCCTCGCCGCGTCATCCGGCAGACACAAAAACGTGACGTCGCTTTCAAAAATTGCTTCCTTCCGCTTTTCGGGTTTTTTTCTGTCCTCATCCGTCAACGCGATCAAATCTACGTCCTTTCGCGCGGACAGCCTTTCTATAATACGAAGACCGGTAGTTCCGGCGCTTCCGTCAACGAACACTTTCATCCGTATAACCATCCTTTGAAAAAAGTATACCCGGAATTATAGCACTACGCGAATTATTATGCAACATATATTCGAAAACTTAATCAGAAAAACACCTCATTATTTCGCGTTAACTGAAACCTCGTCCCGCTTATCCTCACAAACATGTGCGTAATATCGGCGTTAAATGAAGAATTTTTCCGCATAAGGGGCAACAAAGCTCATGCATGAATATCGCACGCCGATGGATATTTATTCATTTATTGGCGAATATTCGCAGTTTTTATTCATAAGCCGGTGCAAACGTGCATTGAATGAACGGGAGGTGGTATGAGAAATGTCAAACGCCATGTTCTGCGGCGTCGGCTGCGCGCTCGTTACGCCCTTTCGAAACGGACGTCCGGATACGGACGCGCTGAAGGCACTGATCGACTTTCAGCTGGAAAACGATACGGACGCGCTCGCAGTTTGCGCGACAACCGGCGAAGCACCTACCCTTACAGACGGAGAAATGTGCGCGATTACGGAGACAGCCGCCCTTCGCGCATCCGGACAAGTACCCGTCATCGCATATGCCGGTTCAAACAGCACCAAAAGCGCCGTTTTGCGCGCAAAGCGCCTGGCAAGCGCCGGTGCAGACGCGCTTCTTATGGTAACGCCCTACTATAATAAGCCCAATCAGGAGGGGCTGATCGCGCACTTCACCGAAATCGCCGATCAATCGCCTTTGCCCATTATTTTGTATAATGTTCCATCAAGAACAGGCGTCGAGCTCGAAACGGATACGGCGCTCACGCTCTTTAAGCACCCGATGATTCAGGGATTGAAAGAGGCAACGGGCAATTTCGACAAGATCATCGACCTGATTATGCATGCAGGCGACGGAGCGTATATCTACGCCGGAAACGACGCAATGCTTTTACCCATGCTCGCCCTCGGCGCAAGGGGCGTAATCTCTGTCACCGCGAACATAGCGCCCCGCGAAATAAGGCAGATGATCACATGCACATTCTCCGGCGATTATGAAGCCGCCCGGGAAATCCACAATCGCCTGCTGCCGCTTACAAGGGCGCTGTTTTCAGATGTCAATCCCGCGCCGGTCAAGGCGGCGCTTTCCATGCTGGGGCTCATACAGGAAGAACTGCGTCTTCCGCTTACAACACTTTCAAAGGATAAGAAAAACGCGCTTTCTTCACTTATGGAAGCGTATGGATTTATACCGTAAGTACAGATACGGGGCAATATATCCCACGCTTTACTTTGTAACCTATGCACAATTACATCCATGCAAAATTTTAGTTATTTCATAATCATTCCGTAACACACTTGACAATCCCTCCTTTTTATCGAAAATATCGTATAAAGGAGCCTGATACAAATGTTCAAGTGCATATATACCTTCGGAGAATATCTTACAAAATGGATGGAAGCGCACAGCTACACCTGCGCATATCTCAGCGAAATCACCCATCAGAAAAGCCAGACGACCGTTTCCCGTTTGATGCACGACCAGTGTACCCCGCAAAGATGCGCCGTGTTTATATCCGAGCTCATGACCGCCCTTCCGAATCTTGACGAAAACGAGCTCAAAGACTTTCGCGAAAGCGTAGACGTATCCCGCTACGGAAAAGGGCGGTATCTGTCATATCAGGCGTTTTCGAATCTCGCAATGCCTGCGTCGGACGCATCAGAAGCTTCTTCCGTTTCCCATTTGCCGCTTGCCGATGAGCTCTTTGCCCATGTCGGCAGTGAAAAAACGCAGATGCTCATCATCGGCTGCATAGAAGCACCGATCCTTCGGACCGTAAAAAAGCTTCTCGCCGCCCGTCGGGATACCGTCAGCGCCGTTCACTATTATTCCGAAACCCAATTCCCGGATCTTACGCCTATACTCACGGATATACTTGCGCTTCTCGTTCAGCCGAATTACAACATAATATCGGTATGCTCCGATAGCAACATATACGCCTCGCACCTCGTTCTGCAGGACGCGCTGATCCTGAAAAATTCGCGCGTTCAGAAACTCATCATACCCGTATCCTGCAAAAGCTTCCGGGTAATGACGCTTCCTCCGGATCAGGATCTGTACGGCTTTTACACTTCCGTCATCACGGAAAATGTAACGAAGCAATCGAGCTATAAAGTATACTACAACTATGAAGCCAGCAACGACTATATCGATTTTGTCAAAAATTGTCTCCATCACGAGCAGAACAAAACCATATACCAGATCAAACCCGATGTCGGCCCGGAGCATATACCGGTAGATATACTGATTGAAAATTTCAAAAGCTACGAAGGATACGAAGGCTCCGAAGCGATCCACGAAGTCGAAAACGAGCTTTTGCAGCTGTTCGAAAAACGCTTTCACAATATGCATTACAAGAACAAGCCTACGTATCTTTTCCTGAACAAAACCGCGATGGTGAATTTTGCAAAGAGCGGAATGATGATCGATCACCCCTTCTGCCTCAGGCCCTTCACAAAGGACGAACGCATAAAGATATTTGAACACCTGATCCATCAGGCGCAGAAAAACCCGTATTTCATACCGTTGTTTCTGGTAAATCCCGACCTTCATCAAACCTACTCGTTCATCGGCTTCGAAGGTTACGGACTAATCATATACAATCTGAACACTACCTACAGCCTTTCGGAGGAGTTCCGGGAAATTCTCTTGACCGTACCGGAGTTGATCGATCACTACACCAATTACGCCGTAAACATACTGATCAAAAGCGCCTCGGAAACGCCGAAAGCAAGCATTGAATACCTGAAACACTTGATTCAGGTCGTAAAGAACAGCGACTAAACAAAGACAAGGATGACGCAGAAACGCACCTGCGGCATCCTTGTTTTTTTCATTCAATCACTTTGTCAGATCGTCAAGCTCCCAAATCGCTTTGTTTTTCCTGAAAATCAGGCAGACGAATATGCCCGTAACTGCCAGACACGCGTAAAACATTGCGCCGCCGCTGCCCTTTCCCGCGCCGAACAGCTCGACAAATATGCCGTTTGCATCCGCCGCGGCCATCAGCGGCTCAAACACCTTGTCCACAAAAAATCCGCCCAGAAAATACCCGACGGGAATCGTGAAGAACTGAAGCGAATTTCTGGCGGCATACACTCTTCCCTGAATATCCTCCGGAATCGAAAGCCGCATAAGCGCGGACAAATTTGCATTCATCAGCGGAATCAGAATCCAGCCGAGAAACGCGCCGATGCACCACACGGGCAGCGACCGCCCGAAGGCCAGGAGAAAATTTTCAAAGCTCATCGAGAAAAGCAGCGTATTCATAACCGCCCGAACCCGGCTCTTCGGCGCAGGCAGGAACGACGCAATGATGCTGCCCGCCAGCATCGCTATGCCGACCGCCGCATTTACCGCGCCAAGCGCCCGATCGTCCGCGCGGGACAGAATCACCGCCGGAAGCGCCGCCTCGTACATCGAGGCTACCAGATTGATACACGCGAAAAACAGTATCAGATAAAGGATTCCCCGATTCGTCTGAAGATACCGCAGCCCTTCCCGAACGGAGGATAAGAAGCCGCCGGTATTTACCGCTTTCTTATCCGCTTTCGGAAGCCTGATCAGGAACAAAAGCGAGCAGAACGCGGCAAAAAACGTACACATATCAAATGCGAACACCGCGCCGATACCCCAGAGCCCCATCACCATCGTGGCGATCACGGGCGTAAGAATCGACTGAAGCGCATTTGAAAAATACTTCAGCGCACCCACCTTCTGATAGTACTTTTTCGGCAGAAGCAGCGTGGTCGCAACCTCGCTTGCCGGCTGCTGAAGCGTGTTCATAAACCCGTTGAGCGCGTTAAGCACATACAGATGCCAGATCCGAAGCGCACCGGACATATACAACGCAATTGTCGCAATCGAAACCAACGCAGCGAACGCGTCGCATGCGAGCATCGTCCTTTTCTTGTCCCATCTGTCGCTGAGCGCTCCGGCGAAAATCGAAAACAGCACATACGGCGCATAGGAGCACACCATGAGAAGCGCCGTCACCAGTGCGGAACCCTTTTCGCCGTACGACCACAATACCAGCGCATAGCTCGTCATCGCGCTTCCGAGTCCCGAAAGCGACTGCGTAAACCACAATGTAAGAAATGCGCGCATTTCATAAACCTGAGTAAAAATACGTTTCATACGGACTTCGCTCCTTATTTAATAGATTTCCGGTTCTGCGCAAAGTCCGCGGGATGAGAATCCCTCCATGCCGTTTCACCCCCGCGTACTCAGCATGGAGAAACAAATATGGCAAGCAGCACGCATACCCCTCCTTTTCCGATCAAATCAATCGTGGATTACATCCATTCGGCCGTCCTCCGGCGTTTCAAACAATTCTTCGCACTTTTGGAAAATAGCATCCGTAACAAAATACGCCTGCGTTTTCCCTTCTTTTGAAAGCGCGTTTCTTTTGTCGATTCTCTTCAGCCTTTCCCGTTCCGCCGGGCATACATAATGCCATCGCACCGGAATATTCCGGCTTGCGAAAAACGCCTCGGCTTCATCTCTGCTCTTTTTTGTCCAGAAGCCCCAATCGAGAATCGGACTTACGCCCTTTTCGATGAGCTTTAAAGACATTTCAAATAAATACCCTTGCGCGCGGGCGCAGATGATCTCGTGCTGATCGCCGAGGTTTTCATCAAAAAGGCTTAATGTGATTTCATCCACCGATAAAATCACGCGCCGGCCTTCATCCCTTAGCTTTTCGGCAACCGTCGTCTTGCCGCACGCGATTTTTCCGCAAATCAATTCCGCCCGAACCATATCCATCCCCTCCGAAATGCCCTTCATATTTAAGTTCGCCAAAAAGCGGCATCATCCTTCTTTTGTCCACAAAAAAGGCATGGATTCTAACATGCAAGCGCTTGACACTGAAAAAGAAGACACTATAATGAAAATGATATTTACACGCACGGTTATTAAATACAATCGGCTGAAAGGGCCTAAGAATATATGAATATAACCAGGATACTTACAACGGTTTTTTCCGTCATTATTATCATCATACTGATTATGGTAGCTCCGGTGCTGCTTTCAACGGGCGGCCGCGTATCGAGCATCCCGGTCGTTACACCGACCCCCACCCCTACGCCTACGCCGACCCCCACGCCTACGCCCACGCCCGTTCCCACCCCCACGCCGTATGTTGAATTGACGCCCACGCCCACGCCGACCCCGTCGCCTACGCCCACGCCGCGTCCGCTGCCGATGGATACATTCGATATCGGCTCAGTTCCCAGAGAGAGCGGCTACACCAAAACCGGATACAGCGACGAATCCATTACCGTTACCATCGGAAATGAAAAAATCGGCAGCGACCGCTACAATTACGCCTATGTGAAAATTGCGCATCCGAGCCAGCTGAGAACCTCGCTGGCGGGCGATGTAAATACCGTGCGCTATGCATCGTTCCTTACGCTTTCCCGCAGAAACAACTCCGTCCTCGCGCTGAACGGCGACTACTACTCTCACAGGAACGGCGATCTTCTGATCAGGCAGGGTCAGGTTGTCAGAAATAATTCCAATTCCAACCTCGACATACTGATCGTGGATTACGACGGCGACTTCCACGTCTATCAGGCGGCAGACAAGCAGGCGGGCATCGACGAAATGCAGGGCAACATCTACCAGTCCTTCGCTTTCGGCCCCGCGCTGATCATCGATGGCGAAATCTGTCCGGATCTTGACCAACCCTACGACTTCGGCGCAACCTACCGAAATCCCAGAACCGCCATCGGTCAGATCGGACCTTTGGAGTACCTGGTAGTAGTTGTAGACGGTAGAAGCAATAAATCTATCGGCGTTAATGTGCAGGTGCTGGCTGAGTACATGAAGGAACGCGGCTGCACGCAGGCGTTCAACCTGGACGGCGGTGCGTCGAGCTACATGTTCTTTAACGATAAGATTTATAATCTCACTACCGGCATACGCCGCAACATGTACGACATCATCTATTTCGCCTCCTCGCAGATTGAAGGATATGGGGAATAATCTATGAAGTCATTGCTTTCAAGTCTTACCGTCTATCCCTACGGCGTTGTCGCAGCCTTTGCGCTGATTGCATTTCTGGGTATCAGCATCTATTTTGCCTACCTCATGAAGCAGGAAAACAAACGGATACGGACGGACGTCTGCACGGTCATCAAGGGTTTCGCAGCCGGCCTTCCCATCGGTCTCATACTGTCCCGCCTGATCTGGGTTGTCGGCAACTACTATGATTACTCGCTCAAAGAGCCCCTGGAAATCATCTCCATATCTCTTGGCGGTCTTTCCATGTGGGGCTTTATCCTCGGCTTCTGGCTTGCCTGCACGCTCGTCACCCGCTTGTCCGGCGCTTCTTCTGCGCATACGATGGATGCGTTTACCCCGGGCTTCATGCTCTTTATCGCGATTATGCGCTTCGCGGAGGTGTTTACCGGACAGGGAATCGGCAGAATCGTATCCTACGATTTTCTTTCGACCCCTCTCACGGCCGTGTATGACACCTATCACGAGGCCCGTTTCGCCGTATTCCAGTTTGAAGGCGTATACGCTCTGATATTGTTCTTCATCGTATTTTTCGCCCTGAAAAAATGCATCAAAAGCCATTCGAATCCGGGCGGCGATCTCTGGCGGCTCGCCGTAGGCGCATATGCTTTCCTTCAGATCGTATTTGAAAGCATGCGCGACGACGATTTCATCCGATTCGGCTTCGTCCGCGTATCCCAGGCCATATCCATACTGTTTTTGATCATACTGGCGTTTTACTTCATTGTTCGCCTTAAGAAAAAGCACATATTGGGCGCAAACGTTTTGTGGATGCCCGTTTTGAACCTTGCAGCCGCCGCGCTCGTAATATATGAAGAATTCCAGGTAGACGGCGCAATTCACGCAGAAATCAATTACCTGATCATGTTCATCGGTTCCTTGCTCATGTACGCGCCGTCGCTGTACGCCGTCACAGCGCTTAGCAGGCATAAGAAAGCCAAGCAAAGACGCTTAAAAGCCGGAAAACGGCGTAGGTAAACCAATAAACATCCGCCCGACGGCGGTTTTCCGCATGTAAAAAGAGACTGACGCCGCAGTCTCTTTTTTTATGTGCGCGCTGCAATAGCGGATCAGCAAAAATCCGATTGCCGGAAAATTTATTCCCGATACTTCAAGCGGTTTCCCTCGCCCCATCCCCCCCAACCGCTCGCGCGGTCCCCCCCCGCCCGTCCTGTCGGAAGGGCGGCAAGCGGCCGGTTAACCGTCAGAGTTCTCCCTTATACGTTTTTTCGTTTTTTGCAGCAGCCCCTGTGCATGAGCGCCGGAGAGGGGGCAACCCTTCCAAGCTTCCCCTGAACGCCTTTCGTTCTCTCTCAATTTTATTTCATAATGAATCAAAAACAATTGACTACGGCAAAAAGCCATACTATACTAATGACACACTCTATATCCCAATGAGGTGAATGCTTATGAAATGGGACCTCTCCAGGCTCTATAATGGTTTTTCCGATCCCGCGTTTGAAGCGGACATGCTTTTTGTCAAGCGTTTTACCGATGAAATCCATGAGAAATTCCTGCATCCTCTGCCGACGGTAAAGGAGCAGCTGAAAGACCTTATCAATTCCTTTAACGAAATGCAGAAAAAAACTCGCCGGCTTTCGGCAATGATCAGCCTTACGCTGGCGGCGGACGCCGAAAACGAAGAAGCGCTCAAAATACAGGACCGCACGCAGAAGCTGATGATCGGCTCCGGAAAGCTGTACAGTGCGTTTTCCCGTTATGTCGGCGAAATCGATAACCTCGACGAGATTCTTGCGTCCGATGAAACGCTTACGGAGCATGCCTTCTATATTCGGGAAAAGGCCAAGGCTGCCGGCCACACCATCGATCCGGCGCTTGAAGAGACGGTTTTAAATCTCCGCCTGACCGGTTCTGGCGCGTGGGGCCAGCTTCGCGGTACGCTTGAAAGCACTTTAAAGGTAAAATACGATGAAAACGGAGAAGAGAAGTATCTTCCGCTCCCGGCCGTGAGAAACCTTGCGCATTCTCCCGATCCCGTCGTCAGAAAGCGCGCATATGAGGCGGAGCTGAACGCCTATCCGCAGATCGAAACCGCCATGGCTGCATGTTTAAGCAGCATGAAAGGCGAGGCGCTTACGCTGCTTCCGCTCAAGAAATATTCAAGCCTTCTTGAACAGACGCTTGAAACATCGCGCATGGACGAAGAAACGCTGAGCGCCATGCTGTCCGCCATGCGGGAATCCCTCCCGGCTTTCAGAAAATACCTCCGCGCCAAGGCAAAAAAACTCGGACACGAAAACGGGCTTCCGTTTTACGATCTGTTCGCGCCGCTTGGAAAGGAAACAAAGTCGTACACGCTTGATGAGGCAAAGATGCTTCTCATAGACGTACTCGGACGCTTCTCCGGCAAAATGGCCGATCACATCCGGGACGCCTTCGACAACCGCCTGATCGATGCGTATCCCCGCGAAGGCAAGCGCGGCGGCGCGTTCTGCTCCAGCGTACATCCGATTGAAACCAGCTATGTGCTCACCAATTTCGACGGCAGCCTCTCCTCTGTGTCCACGCTCGCGCATGAACTGGGTCATGCATATCATAACCGCTGCCTGCGCTCGCTTTCCATGCTCAACTGCAGCTACCCCATGCCGCTTGCAGAAACCGCATCCATATTCAATGAGACGCTGCTCATGCAGAAAATGTTAGAAAACGCAAACCGCGAGGAGAAAATTTCTCTGCTCGAGCAGGAAATTTCGAAGGCATGCCAGGTCATTGTCGACATACTCTCCCGCTATATTTTCGAAACCGAAGTAATCGAAAGAAGAAAAACGCATTCACTCACCGCCCGCGAGCTGAAAGAGATCATGTTAGACGCGCAGAAAGCCTCCTACGGCGACGGCCTTGACGAAAACTATCTCCATCCATATATGTGGGCCTGCAAGAGCCATTATTACAGAGCCGATCTCCACTTCTATAACTTCCCCTACGCCTTTGGCCTGCTGTTCGGAAAGGGAATCTACGCCCGCTACCTCGCCCGCGGAGAAAGCTTTGTGCCCGAATACGATGCACTCCTGAGAAAAACAGCGACGGGCAATATAAAAGAAGTAGCCGAAAGCGCGGATATCGACGTTCATTCCATCGACTTCTGGCGCGATTCATTAAGCGTAATCAAGGAAGACATTGAAACGCTCTCTTCGCTTTTGGAGGAGTAAAACAAATCAGAACCTTATCAATCCATTAAAAAACCTGCCGGAGGATGCGCGGGCATCTATCCGGCAGGTTTTTCTATGCTGAATTACTTCTTAATGATTCTGTCCTTCAGCGCCAGCAGTCTGAAGTACATCTCTCTCGGGTTTTCATCCTCGTACAGGAACGCGCCGTTTCCGGAAAAGCTGGGCTCAATGAAATCCCACCAGGTGAGGGCTTCGATTTCGTCTCTCGCAGCCGCAATGGTGTAGAACATCTCCATCCAATCCGCCTGCGTGTGTTCGTTCCAGCCGCCGTGCCAGGTACCCTCAGACATATCCAGCTGCGACCAGCTGCTTCCTGCGTTGCCTTTCTGACGGAAACCGCCGTTTACGCCCATTTCGGTAATATGAACGGGCTTTCCAAGCGCCTTGAATGCATCCAGCATCAGATTTACCTGCACCATATCGCGTCCGGGGAAATAGAGCTGTATGCCGATCACATCGAAATCCACGCCCGCTTCCAGAATCGCCTTAAAATATGAAAGCGGCGAACGCAGGCGCTCGGGAAGCGCACCGTAACAGTTATAGCGCCCGGCGACATATTCCGCAAAGGGCAGGCAGATGTTTACAATGCTTGTCGCCTGGTCGTTTGCTTCCCTGAGCGCGTCGGTGGTCGCTCGCGTAAGATCGACAAGCTGCGCCTGATTGAGCTCAAAGCAGTTCGCCCAATCGTGCGCCTCGTTCATCGCGTCCCACACTTTCACGGTATCCTTGTACTGAGATACGTGATGACAGGCGATTTTTGCGGCTTCCCTTCGAAGCTCGGGGTAGCTTAACGAAAACATCCATTCGGGATTTACTTCCTTGTGGCCGAAAAACAGCGGATGCCCTTTGGGCGTAATGCCTTTTTCGAGCAGATAGGAAAGCGCGTTATCGATATAGCCGTAGGTATAGATGTCTTTCTTTGGAACCGTGCGCCCGGGATAGAAGGGAAGGGTGGCAAAATCGAAGGCGTTTGCAAAGAACTTGGCGTATTTGGAGGAAGGCGACGTAAACCGCATGAAATTGCAGCCGAGCTTCAGATTATTTCTCGGATTCCTATATGCCTTTGCCGCCGACCGTTCAAACAATGCGCCCTCCGCCGCGTAGATGGCGTGAGAAAGCGCGTAGAGGCGGTTATCCGGCGTATCCATGCCGCGGTTGGCCAGATGTTCAAATTCTGCCGCCGCTTCCAGATGTCCCTTCGTCTTTACCGAAAGCTCAATTCCCTCCGAAAAGCGCTTGGCATGCGCGATATATGTGCGCGTGGCTTCGGAAACGAAGTCCACAAAATCGCCCTTGTAGCCTTCGCCGAGATTATCCGCAATTACCCAGAGCTGGCCATACAGCGGGATGGTCATTTTTACATGAATGATGTACGGCTCAGTGTTTACCTCCAGCTCCACGGTTCCGTCGGATGCAATTCTCATCCGCCGCTCATCCGGCTCAAAATCGAGCGCGGACGCATACGCGGTCTTTAATACCTTTTCCGGCATAGGCATGCCGCCGGGGCCGTCGATTCTGATGCGTACCGTTTTCATATACTCAGCTCCTTCATTGTTATTCAATTGCCCGCGTTCTAAGAAGATTTCCGTTTTCATCCGTAATCAGGCGCACGCCTACGGGCGAAGTGTGGTGCAAAACGCCGTTTATGAAAATCCTGGCTCGTTTTCCGTCGCTTTCAATGGCGTATTCGTTTTCGCCCCACGTCTGACTGTAGGAATAGCTCAGTCCGCCCGCGAGCGAAAACCAGATCTCGCCCTTATGCATATGCACGCCCCAGATATGTGCGATGTATTCGAGCACGGAAAGAAGCGTGGGGCCGTATGCATCCTGCCCCTCCTCGTCGCTCCCCTCCGGTATGGGTTCTTTGGTGACGGGCGATACGCGGCTCGCCTTTCCGGTAAAGGGATCGTATTGCTGGGTAAACACATAATGATTCTTAATGACGTTTTCAATCAGTTTTTTTCCGAGCTTTGTAACGATGCTCTCGTAGCCGTACCTTTCAAGCGCCATGATCGCGCGCTGGTAGGTAAGCCCCTCCGATTGGCCGCTCCAGTTGTTTTCCGGCGCGTTTTTAAAGGCAGGATCGTTGGCGGCGACAGAGGGAAGCGGGAAATATGTCCAAAACTCATTGGCATTCAAAAGATGCTCGTTTACAAACCTGTCCGCCATTTCCTGTGAAAAAGAACCCCAATACATACACCGCAAGCTGTTGTGCGTAAGAACCGGGATCACATTTCCGAATTTATCCTTGTCAAAGCACGCGCCGATTTCTTCGTTCCAAAGCTCGGAGCGTATTTTATCCGCAACCTTTCGGGCTTCATTTTTCCAGTATTCCTCGCGCCCGTCTTTTAGAATCCTGCTGATCTCGGAAAGCGTATCCCTCGCGGCGTAAGAAAAGGACATGATATCCATCGACGCCATCGGAACGATTCTGCTGTTTTCGGTCGGGAAATCCTCCGTGCAGTAGTTGGGCGCGTCGCCGTAGCGAACGGCGTTGTCCTCGCCCGTATCATACACGCAGAAGGATTCAAGGATTCCGTCTCCATTGGAATCGCGCGTTTTCCAGAGATATTCGTCGAATTTCTGAAGCGTACGCAAGAGCATTCTTAGGTATCTCTCATCTTTTCCAATCCAGTAGTACATGTTGAGCGCCGGGAAAGGAAAGCAGAAGCCCTGAAATTTGTTGAACTGCGCCTCGATTTGTCCGTTCCCCTTGTTTTCAATGGAGCCAGCCAGCCGCCCGTCCCCGCGCTGCGTTTCCATAAAGAACAGCTGATTGTTGAGCGCAGCCTCCATATTGCGCTTGGCGTACATCTCGCCGCCCATCGGCTGGGTTTCAAGCCAGATTTTTACATATCCGCCGCCCTCGACCAACACCGTTCGCCCGGCAAAATCATTCAGATTCTTAAGGCACTTTGCCTCCGCCTCATCATACAGCCTCTTCACTGCTTCGTTATCCGTTTTAAATATAACCCTCGTACGCGGAAGCACGCATACCCCTCCTTTTCTTTTTGTACTTATTATACATGATAAATCGGAGTTTGCAAATATAATCGTCCATATAATTTCATAAAACCCTTTACTAATGTTAAAAATTATGCTATAATATTTACCGTAAGATATCTCAAACTGCTGTACAGGAGTGATAGATATGTCCGATTTGCGATTGCCTGCCCTTAAGAAAAACACCCTGCGCCAACGATTTACCATGGCTCTTTCCCGCGATTGGCAGCTTTGGGTGCTTTTGCTTCCGGCGCTTTTATTCTTTCTTATATTCTGCTATTTCCCGATGTACGGCGTACAGATCGCGTTTCGCGAATACAAGCCGGCATTCGGAATCACAGACAGCGAATGGGTGGGGCTTGAGCATTTTGCAGAGTTTTTCTCATCCTACTACTGCGGCAGAATGTTCTACAACACAATCATATTGAACATTTACGGTCTTGCCTTCGGCTTCCCCCTTCCCATCCTCATGGCAATAATGCTCAATCAGCTGAACGGGAAGCGCTTCAAAGGCTTTGCGCAGACGGCGATATATGTTCCGCACTTCATATCCACCGTCGTTCTTGCCGGTATGATCTACCTGTTCTTCTCCCCCTCCAGCGGTATCATCAACAAGATCATTGAGCTCTTCGGCGGCGAGTCGATCTACTTCATGATCGAAGCCGGCTGGTTCAGACCGCTGTTCGTAGGCTCGGATGTTTGGCAGAACGCCGGCTGGAACACGATCCTCTACATCGCCACGCTCACCAGCATCGACCCGCAGCTCTATGAAGCGGCTACGATCGACGGCGCAACGCGCTGGGGCAAGATCAAGCATATCGACATTCCGCATCTGATTCCGATTGCGGTTATGATGCTGATTCTGAACTGCGGCTCGCTGCTCTCCTCCAACACCGACAAAGCGCTGCTCATGCAGACCGGCGGCAATATGGAAACCAGCGATATCATCGGCGTATACGTATACAATACCGGTCTTGGAAAGGCACAGTATTCCTATACCTCCGCCATCGGTCTGTGCCTGAATGTCATCAACTTTGCAATCATCATGTCCGTAAACGCGATCTCCAGAAGGCTCAGCGAGATCAGCCTGTTCTAAGGAAAGGAGGAATGAGACATGGCAAAAGCAACTGAGATTCGCGGCATTCGAATCAAGGAAACGCGCTCGGACAATATTTTCAACGCATGCAACCTGCTGTTCTGGTTTATTGTGCTTTTTGTGATACTGTATCCGCTGTGGCTGATCATCATCGCCTCCGTATCCGATCCGGACGCGGTGATGGCAGGTCAGGTGCTGTTTTTACCGAAGGATTTTTCGGTTATCGGCTATAAAGCAGTATTTGAATACGCGGAATTGTGGTCGAGCTATGCTAACTCCATTTTCTATACTGTTGCCGGATCGATCTTAAGCGTTATAGTCACGCTGGCCGCCGCGTATTCTCTGTCCAGAAAGTTCGCCGGAAAAAAATGGGTAAACCTCGCGATCACCTTCACCATGTTCTTCTCCGGCGGCCTAATCCCGATATTCCTGAATGTCCGCGATCTGGGCCTGTACAATACGCGAACGATCCTCATCATCATGAATACGGTTTCGGTATGGAATCTGATGGTTGCTCGTACCTATATCCAGTCCTCCATTCCCAACGAGCTCTATGAAGCGGCGGTTATGGACGGTTCGAACCACTTCACCTACTTCTTCAAGTGCGTTCTGCCGCTCTCCGGAACCATTATCGCGGTGCTGGCCGTGTATTACGGCGTTGCCCGCTGGAACGACTACTTTACAGGCCTTGTATTCCTCCGCGACAGAAACAAGCTGCCCCTTCAGACGATACTCAGAGAAATCCTTGCATCGCTTTCGATTTCCGGCTCGAGTGAAACCTTCTTTGCATCCTTTGCGGATAATACCGAAGGACTTCAGGAGGCCATGCGCAAGGCCGAGGTTGCAAAGTACTGCTGTATCGTAGTTTCCACAGTACCTGCGGTAATACTCTACATCTTCATGCAGAAGTATTTCGTAAAGGGCGTTATGATCGGCTCTCTCAAGGGCTAAATACTGAAATTCATGCGCAATTATGCGCATAGAATGATAAAATGAAAGGAGATTTCCCAATGAAAAAGCTCGTTGCTCTTCTTCTTGCGCTGATGATGGTCATCGGCGGCGCTGCCTTCGCAGAGGAAGAAAAGGTAAACCTGACCGCGTTCCAGTACTGCCTCGAGAACCAGAACGTAGACTTCGATAACCTCTGGTACTTCCAGATGATCGAAGAGCAGACCGGCGTACATGTAGACTTCCAGGTCGTAAAAGACGCCGACTGGTCCACCCAGCTCAACCTGATGTTCGCCTCCGGCGACATGCCCGACATGATTCTGCGCAACCCCGTAGACGTAGAAGACTACGGCGTATCCCAGGGCCTGCTGCTCCCCCTCGACGAGTACCTCACCGAGGAGATCATGCCCAACTACGTAGCCCGCCTGCCCCTGAACAACGCCGGCGACTCCATCCCCGCCTCTGACGGCAAAACCTACTACATCGGCTACCTGATCGCTCAGAACGTAAACCACGAGCCCACCTGGTACATCAATACCGTGCTGCTCGAGGAGCTGGGCCTTGAGGTTCCCACCACCATCGACGAGTACACCGATGTACTGCGCGCCTTCAAGGAAGCCGGCATCAAATATCCCTATTCCGCTTCCTTCTCCGACAACGGCGCAGAGCACATCTGGGCGCAGTTCGCCTCCTTTGGCGTACCGGTACAGATGTACGTGTTCGCCACCATCGATGAAGAAGACACCGTTCACTTCATTGGCGATCTGCCCGGCTTCCGCGATGCGGTAGAATGGCTGCACCTGCTCTATGAAGAAGGCCTCATGGATCCCGAATCCCTGTCTCAGGACTCCAACCTCTGGAGCAGCAAGGTTAACAACGGCGAAGTTGCTTCCTTCAACTATCTCCGTCTGATCAACACCGCGCTGACCCCCGAGACCTATGCCAACTTTGATTCCATGCTGCCCCCCGCTGCAGACGGCCACAAGGTAGCGGTTTCCCAGATCATGGAGCTCCCCGTAGGCGGCGCTTACCTGACCAAGGACTGCAAGGATCCCATTGCCGCTCTTAAGTGGATCGACGCACAGCTCGAGACCGAAAACATGATGATCGCTTCCAACGGCAAGATGGGCGAGCAGATGATCATCAACGATGCCGGCAAGTACGAAGTTATCGACGTACCCGCCGACAACGGCCTGTACAAGATCGTTCCCGTAACCATGGGTCAGTTCTTTGCGCCCGGCGAGTACTATTCTGCAATCTATCAGATGGCTCCCCACCGCGTAGAGCGCTATGAGGATTCTCAGGCATACGCCGCCGCAGACGTACTCGAGGCGAAGAGCTTCCAGTATCTGCGCGACCTCAGCAAGATGAGCAACGAAGACGCAGTTGAAGTTGCCAACATCAAGACCGAACTTGAGAAGTTCATCAAGGAATCCGTAATCGAGTTCGCCAAGAACGGCGTAACCGACGAAAGCTTCGATAAGTTCCTCGAGACCGCAAAGGCCATCGGCTCCGATCGCTATGTCGAGCTGTATCAGGCCGCCTATGATGCTTTCCTCGCGAAATAATCAATTGTCTTATCTGCCGGACGCATGGAAAAATGCGTCCGGTTTTTGCATTCTCAGATCCGATTTATTCATTGTCTATGCTCGCAATATGTGTTAAAATACGCATAGAAAAGCGCCTTGCTCCGGGCAAAGCGCGAAATTTGGAGGATATTTCATGAGGAGAGACGAAATCAATATCCGCGACCCGTTTGTACTCACGGACGGCGGAAAATACTATCTGTACGGCACGCGCGGCGCTACCTGCTGGGGAACGGCAAACGGATTTGACGTATACGTAAGCGATAATCTCGAAAACTGGGACGGCCCCTTTGTGTGCTTTGAAAACGACGGCTCCTTCTGGGCGGACAGAAACTACTGGGCGCCCGAGGTACACGTGTACAAAGGCGCATATTATATGTTTGCAAGCTTTAAAAACGAAACTGTCCGGCGCGGCACTGCGATATTGAAAGCCGAAACGCCGATGGGGCCATTTGTGCCGCATTCGAACGGCTGCATAACGCCCAAAGACTGGGAATGCCTGGACGGAACCTTTTACGTGGATAAGAAGGGCACGCCTTACATGGTCTTCTGCCACGAATGGGTGCAGGCGGGAGACGGCGAGGTAGACGCTGTCAAGCTTACAAACGACCTTACAGCGCCGGATGGAGAGCCCAGGCTCCTTTTCCACGCATCCGACGCCGCCTGGTGTAAGGTCATGCATCATTCAAGCGGCGTTTCCGGCTGCGTAACCGACGGTCCGTTCATGTGGAGATGTGAAGACGGCTCCCTTTTGTGTCTTTGGGCAAGCTTCTCCGAAGGCGGATATACGCAAGCCGTTGCTTTGTCCGATAACGGCGATATCGACGGCAATTTCACCCAGATCGACCCGCTGTTCATGGATGACGGCGGTCACGGCATGGTGTTCAAAGGCCTCGACGGCAAGCTCTACCTGACGCTCCACAGCCCGAACGCCCACCTTGAAGAAAGACCGTATTTTTACGAAATCTTCGAAAGAAACGGTCGGCTGTTCAGAAAGTGAAATCTGCAGCCCGCATCTGATTCCGGATATCCAAACGGTCAAACACGCGACGCTCCAAAAACGGCCTTCCGGCCTTGGGGGAGCTTGTGCAAAAGAAAATTCGTAAAAACAGAAGATTGATCGGTTAACAAGCCTCCTGCCGCACATCTGCCAGGAGGCTTGTTAACTTTGCAAAGCTGATCGAATTTGGCGCCATTCCGCGCTCTGCCTCCTCCCGTACCCGCTTGCCGGGACGGATGATTAAGCGAAGCGGGACGGAAGGGGCGACGGCTTTTTCTCATCGTTTCCTGCTGTCGTTTTTAAGGAAGCATACAGATTGCAAGGCCCTATGCGTTCACGCGTATGATTCCGATCGCTGCGCATCCGCACCATACAAAAAAACACGCCGGCGGCGTGTTTTTTTCATTAAAACTCCCTCAAGATCAAATCCGTCTGTCCGCTTACGGGGCCTCTTGCGACGCGAATGACCTTGAAATGCATGCCGTATTCGCGGCGGATCATGGATTGTATGGCGGTTCCGTTATTGAAGCCGTGGATCACGCGAACGCGGTACACGCTCAGATCCGCCCGTCTGAGCGCTTCGTCGAGCGCGTCGCGGGCTTCGTCCAGATGCATTCCGTGAAGATCGATTCTGATGATGCCTTCCATGTAATCAGATCCTTTGTATTAATGTCTCCTTGCTCTGTAGGCGGCCCTTTTTTCGGGCAGAAAGATGGATTTGAGTATTCCGATTGCGGCGAAGGCGGCCAGCATAAAGAGTATGGCTCGCATCGTCATTTTAGCATAGAACAGGGCGATCACGGCGACAAGCATGATAAACAGCGCCGTTCTCAGGATTGCGCCGAGGATGGAGGTGAATATGGAGCCTCTGAACAAGGTGGCCCGAAGCAGCGCGATAACGGCTATTGTCAGAACGACCAGCATAAATATATTGGTGGCATTGAGTGCAAACTGCATGTTGGTAAGCGCCTGAATTTTCTCCATCAGGAACGTAAGCACGATATCGAATATGACCGTTCGATACAAAAACCATGTGATAAACACGGTAACAAGGCTGGCACTTGCGGCAAAAACGCCTCTGAGCAGAATCCTTAAGGGCAATATCGTCATTTCCGGAATTTCGTACACCGTATCGTAAATTACAAAGCGGATCAGCATGTATACGGGTACGGTCAGAAGGCTGATAAAGAGGAATGCATACAATTCGCTCATGAAATCGTCTCGCTGCGTGAGTTTTTTAAGCTGCTCTAATATATCCGGCGCATTTTCCGTTCCGTTGGAAACGTATTCCGTATAGCCCTTCACCAGATCCGAAACGCCGAAAACGCCGTCTCTTCCGCCATAAAACGGAAAATGCTCGATTTTCAGATCATCCAGATTGACGATGGTGCCGGTGAAATCAATATCCGGCTTGATGGCGAAAAGCCAGTTCGGAAACAGAAGCAGCACCGCAGACGCAGTCAGCAAAACGGCGATGAGCAGACAAAATGATCTTTTAAAATTCATATATCCCTTCCATTTTGCGGGCAGATGCCCTTTTTTTATCATTTTAGCATATACGCGCGTATTTTGCAACTTTCGAGCGGAATCTGAAAACCGCGCCGATGCATGAAACCAACATACGTATATTCTGCTCGTTTCCATGACAGATATACGAAGAAAGGCCACGATACAAAAAAAGATTCCTTGCTCATTCAGCAAGGAATCTCAGCACCTCCATGGGGACTCGAACCCCAGTTTTCGCCGTGAGAGGGCGACGTCTTGACCGCTTGACCATGGAGGCAGGTGGCTGGCGAACTAGGATTCGAACCTAGAATGAACGAGTCAGAGTCGTTAGTGTTACCGTTACACCATTCGCCAATGATGTCAACCGAGCACAACGTGCCCGACCGACAAGAAATAGTATACACAAAAAGGTCTGCTTTGTCAATAGAATTTCAAAAGTTTACAAAAGAAATTTCAGGATTCGAGGAATACTGCGCTTACCACGATTGATCCTCTTTAATTTCGACCGCCGGCGCATCCATTTCAAGCTCTATAAGCTTTTTGTTGAGCGCGCGCGTACGAACGCCCACGCTGTCCAGATCGCCCGCCGCCTGCTCCAGACGCGTTCTCGCCTTGGAAAGCGTGTCCCCGAATTTCATGAATTCCTGCTTTACACCGCCGAGCATTCTCAAAATCTCGCCGCTTCTCTTTTCCATCGCCACGGTTCGAAAGCCCATCTGCAGACAGTTGATCAGTGCCTGTAAACTGGAAGGGCCTGCGGGAAGCACGTGAAAGTCCCTCTGCAGCCGCTCGGAAAGCCCGCGTCTTGACAGAATCTCGCCGTACAAGCTTTCAACCGGCAGAAACATAACGGCAAAATCCGTGGTATTCGGAACGCGGATATACTTTGAGGATATGCGCTTTGCCTGTTCGATTACGGCGCTTTCAAGCTGCTGCGCGCACTTCTGAACTTCCTTTGCCTCCCCGTTCTCCGAAGCCAGCACGAGCCGCTGATAGTCCTCCATGGGAAATTTACTGTCAATGGGAAGCCAGACAGGCGAATTCTCCTCCGTTCCCGGAAGCCGCACGGCAAATTCCACGCGCTCCAAAGAGCCTGCCTGTACGCACACGTTTTCCTGATACTGCGAACTTGTCAATGCATCCGAGAGAATTGCGCGAAGCCGAACCTCGCCCCATACGCCCCTTGTCTTGACGCCCGAAAGCACACGCTTTAAATCGCCCACGCCTTCCGCCAGCGTTTTCATTTCGCCAAGCCCTTTATACACGCTTTCAAGCTGTCCGCTGACGAGCCTGAAGGATTCCCCGAGCCGCGACTCCAGCGTTTTCTGTACGCTCGTTCCAAGGGACAAGCGCACCTCCTCCAGCTTCGTTTCATTGCTTACGCGGATCAGCTCCAGCTTTTCCTCCATTTCGCGGCGCATGCGCTCCTGCCTGGCTTCCATGCTCTCACTTACGCTGTTCAGATTCATCGCAGCGTTGCCCATCACCTGATTGATGGTGTGAACCGACGCGCGCAGGCGGCTGTTGCCCCCGTTCACGCGCTCATCCAGCCTTCGGATCATGGAAGCGTTTTTCCGCGCCTGCTTCTTCAACATCAGCGATAAAAATACGCTCGCCGGCAGAAAGCAGATGAGAATCGCAATGACGGACGAAACGCCGGGATTCATATTGATCCATTCGATCATGCCCTCTACGCCTCCCAGGTAAACTTCTCCGCCGTCTTCAGGCCGTCCACAGCCGCCGACAGTATGCCTCCGGCATAGCCCGCGCCCTCGCCCGAAGGATACAGTCCGCGGACGGCGGATTCAAAGGTTTCGGGATTTCGAAGAATTCTGACGGGCGAGGACGAACGGGTTTCAACGCCGGTCAGAACCGCGCCCGGATATGCAAAACCGGGAATTTTTTTGTCAAACGCCGCTACCGCCTCTCGGATTCCCTGATACGCAAAATCCGGAAGGCAGCCCTTAAGGCTTGTAAGCGTTACGCCGGGCAGGTATGTGGGCGCAACATCTCTTAATGACTTTGACGGCACATCCCGGATCAGATCGCCCGCCAGCTGCGCGGGCGCACGGTAGTTTTCGCCGCCCAGCAAAAACGCCTGTCTTTCCCACTTTCTTTGAAATTCAACGCCCGCCAAAACGCCTGCTTCCTCCGGAAAATCCTCCGTCCTCACATCGACCAATAATGCGCTGTTGCAGTTTGCCCCGTCGCGCAGAAACGGGCTCATGCCGTTTGTGACGCAGCCACCTTTTTCGGAAGCCGCCGCAACCACCTGTCCGCCCGGACACATGCAAAACGTATACGCACCGCGGCCGGAGGACACGCGCGCGGAGAGCTTATAATCGGCTGCGCCGAGCGCAGGATGCGAATAAGCCGCGCCGTACTGCGACTTATTCAGCCACAGCTGGCTGTGCTCAATTCTCGCGCCGATCGAAAACGGCTTTCTCTCCATAGGCGCGCCGAGTGACAGCAGCATTTCAAAGGTATCCCTCGCGCTGTGTCCGATTGCGAGAATCACGCCGCAAGTGGGAATGATTTCATTTTTTCCGTCCGACGTATTTACTTTCACCGCCTGAACACGCCCGTTTTCAACGAGTATACCCGTAAGCGCCGTTTGAAAGCGCACTTCGCCGCCCAGATGAACGATTTCTTTTCGAATGTTTTTTACTACGCCGGGCAGCCTGTCGGTACCGATATGCGGCTTGGCTTCATAAAGAATCTCCTCCGGTGCGCCGGCTTCATGCATGGCGCCGAGCACCCAGCGGCAGCGCACATCCTTGATTCCGGTGTTCAGCTTGCCGTCGGAAAACGCGCCTGCGCCGCCCTCTCCAAACTGAATATTGCTGTTTTCATTGAGTACAGCCTTCGAAAAAAAGCTGTCGCAGTCCTTCTTTCTTTGATCCACATTGCTTCCGCGCTCAAGCACTATGGGCTTAAGCCCTCTTTTGGCAAGCGTCAGCGCGGCAAACAGCCCGGCAGGCCCCAGCCCAACAACAATGGGCGGATGCCGGGGCCTACCTTCGTCTTCGCGTACAATCCATTTTTCTTCATTCCTGCATTCGGCGGCGTTTTTCGGAAGGCGCGAAGGCATTTTTTTGAGCGCAACATCATATGCGCACACAAAATGAACGTCGCCCTTATCCCTCGCGTCCACGCTCTTTTTTACGAGATTTGCAGAAATAATATCTTCTCTTTTTACGCCCAGATTCCGCGCCGCGATATCCTTTGCATCCCGCGTTGCGTCCTTAAGCGCCACCTTCACATTGGTAAGTCGAATCATAAGCTCTTTGCTGCGCTCCTTCCGGCGAGAATTCCGCTCGCCCATGCCCACGTGAGGTTATATCCTCCGCAGGGTCCGGTTACATCCAACATTTCTCCCGCGCAGTACAGTCCGGGTACGCGGCGGGATTCAAGGGTCTCCGGGTTAAACTCATCGCCTCTTGCGCCGCCCAGCATCACCTGCGCCGAATCGAAGCCGCCGCATCCCGCAACCGGCACGCGCCAAAGGGTGCATTCGCGGGCGAGTACGGAAATTTCCTTTGCCGAAAGCGAGCCCGCCTCCCTTGCAAGCGGCTGAAGTCCCGCACGGCGGAAGGCCAGCATTCCGATGCGCTTGGGTATAACACCCGTAAAAAAATCTTCCAGTGAGCGATGGGGAAACATTTTGGCCCGTTTGGTGAGGAAGCTCTCCGCTTCGCGCAAATCCAGAGAAAGCGGCGAAAGAATCAAGCTCAGCTTTCTGCCCTTATTCAACCGCTCGGAAGCATACAGCGTCAGCTGCATGGCGGCGATTCCGGAAACGCCGTTTTCCGTAAACAGGATTTCGCCGTTTTCGCAGGCGATTTCCTTCTCCCCGTCCATTAATCGGATGTTTCCCTGATACTTCTGCCCCTTAAGCCCTGAAACGTGCTCTTCGCCGGTCTTAATCTGCGTAAGCGCGGGATAACAGGGCGTGAACGTATGTCCAAGCGGCTGAAGAAGGGTTTTCAAAAAGCTCCCGCCGCCCAATTTCGGCTGCGCCATGGAGCCTACCGCTACGATTACGCGCCGCGAAAACAGCTTGCTTCCGTCCTGCGACACAAGACAAAAACCGCCCTTTGTCCGCTCAATCGCTTTCACGTCGAATTCGGTAATCTCGCCGTTTCCCAGTTCCGCATTCCGAAGGCGCAGGCAGTCAAGCACGGCGCTTGCCTGATTGCTCATAGGATAGCAGCAGCCGTTCTCGCTTTCGCGGATTTCTATGCCGATGCGCGAGAAAAAAT
Organism: Clostridia bacterium; assembly: GCA_017396845.1. Classification (GTDB taxonomy): domain Bacteria; phylum Bacillota; class Clostridia; order Christensenellales; family Aristaeellaceae; genus SFHK01. The sequence continues at coordinate 42,174 of JAFQKQ010000084.1, read as the reverse complement.
CCAGCGCATCATTATATGTAAAGGCGTTAAGCGCCGGCTTCATCAGCGCCTTGTTTCCGTGAAAGGCGTCGACGGACGCAAATCTGTTTAATATATTGCAGCGCCCGTTTCCGGTTGCAAGCAACTTTTTCCCTACGCGGTTCTGCCTTTCTATGACCGCCGCCTGCTTTACGCCCGCCATTTTAGCCGAAATGGCGGCGGCAAGCCCGGAAGCGCCGCCGCCGACAATGAGTATATCGTGTTTTTCCATATCAGATTACGATGCCCAGTTCGGTCATCAGGCGCTTTCCGCACAAAAGTTTCAGTCCGTGCAGCGCACGCGAGCAAGCGGTGTACATGCGCCTTCTCTCGCCGTCGGACAATCGTACGTCGGGCCATGCGACGACCACGGCGTCAAATTCCAGTCCCTTCATTAAATGATAGCTGCCTACGGCGATATCGCCGGGCTCGGTTAATATATCCTCATCGCTTCCGTCGAGCAGATGCGCCCTCGGAATCTTTTCCGCAATGCGCTCCGCTTCCTTCAGCGTGCGCGTGATGACGGCAATAGAGGTGTATCCCGCTTCAACAAACCCGCGAACCTCCTTCTGCACATTTTCGTCCGTCAGAATATCGACCTTCGGAAGCTCACCCTCGCGTCCGAAGGGAAGCACCTGATCCTGATCGGGAAGAATGGCGTTGCAAAGACGAGTGATGGGCAGAGTCGACCGATAGCAGCGGGTCAGATATACCGCGGGCGCATTCGGAACGCCGAAGCATTCGCTCCACCGCTTTTCGTCGCACGGCGGCATCGCCGGGCAGGTGCGCTGCTTGGGATCGCCCAAAAGCGTAATCTGCGCAGAGGGATAATACAGCGATAGCATAGCAAGCGCAATATCGGAATAATCCTGCGCTTCATCAACGAGCAGATGGCGGATATTCTTATCCGGCGCAGAGAATCCGAGCGAAAGCATGATATAGCATATCGCACAGGCGTCCTCCCACCAGACGAGCTTCGCATTCTCGTTTTCTTTTGCGCATTCATACAGATTATCGCTCGCACCCTTCATAGCCTCGGTAAAAAGCTGAAGCGGCTCAATGTTCAGCATTTCCTTGATCTGAAGGCGGATCGGCTGCAAACGGTGAGATACGGCAAACCGCACGGCGACCTCCAGATCCTTGCCGCGGTAGCTCTTGATAAGCTGCTTTTCATACTGTTGATACAGCGATTTTTCCCACACCTCCAGACGGCTTGAAAGCACCGTCTGTATACGGATCAGCCTGAGCGCAGGATTCAAAAGCCTGTAATCCACCTGATACATGCGGGTAAGCTCATCCTTGGTAATCAATACGTTTGCGCCCAGCTGAATGGTTTCAAACGCAGGGCCTTCTCGTCTGAATTGATTTACGAAGGCGCGGACTCTTTCCAGAAATTCTCCGCCGCTTTTAAAGCGCACGCTGTTTCTTCTGAGTATGTTCCCCTCATCCAGCAGCGCCTCCGTCTGCAAAAGCGGAGTTTCCACCTTCGCCTGCGTTACATCCGCGGCGATTTTATGAAGCGTGATCGTTTTCGTGTTCTCCTCGCCCAATTCGGGAAGTACTGTGGAAATGTACTCGGAAAATGAATTGGAAGGCGACAGAATCGCAATTCGCTTTGCGTCCAGATGGTCGCGCTGCCTGTACATGAGGAAGGCCGCGCGATGCATGGCGACGCTCGTCTTTCCGGATCCCGCGCCGCCGACGACGGAGAGCAGCTTTACGTTTTCAAATCGGATCGCGCGGTTCTGTTCCGCCTGAATGGTGGAAACAATCTGGCGGATATGGCGGCTGGTCGCGCCGGAGAGAATATCCAGAAGCAAGCTGTCGTCAATACCTACATCCGTGTCAACAAAATAGACCAGCTTTCCGTTATTCATTTTATACTGGCGCTTCAGCGTCATATTTCCCGAAATCAGCCCCGACGGGCTTTCGTAGGAAACGGCGCCGGGCATTGAATCATAATACAGGCTGCACACAGGCGCGCGCCAGTCGTGCACAAGCAATGCGCCGTCGGAATCCTTAAGGCTGTAAAGCCCGATGACGATTTTTTCGGACTCGCCCCCGTTTTCCGTAAAATCCACGCGTGCAAAAAACGGCGAGAGCAGCATGCGCTCATAGCGCGCAGCCTGATTATCGGTAAGCGCCTTTCGCGCCAGAAAGCGGTCGACCTCCGTCGCCAGCTGTTCCATATCCTGAACGCTCAGCGCCGTCGGCTTTAAACGAAGCTCCTCCCATGCGTCCGCCAGAAGCATACGGATGGAACTGATATGCCCCTGGGAATAATCCCGGGATTGCTCTATGACTGCCAAAAGCAGCTGCTGCACATTTGCGGTATATTGCTGCTCAAGCATGAGTTCGTTGTTTTTATCCATCCGTATCCCTCCCTGCAAAATGTATTTGCGTTGTGATATGCTTCCCACGCTTTTCATATTCATGCGTTTATTTCTGATATTATACCATGAAACGCGCTCAATGTAAAGATATAATGTATTTTTGGACAAAGCCCGGAAAATGTCACGATTTACGGATTTTGACATGCGTAAGTGGATATACTGATGAATACCGGACTTCCGGAAAAGAATCTCAGGAGGAAACCACTATGAAAACGATACGTATTCTCGCATTACTTTTGCTTGCGCTCGCGATGGTGTCTTTGTTCGGCTGCGCAATGACGGATGAAAACGAAGCCGCTCCCACCGTGAAGCCCGTAATGCCGCAGTCGACAGCGATCCCTCAGCCCACAAACACAGCGTCCGCAGGCGAAGGACTGCTCGCAACCGAAATGCCATCATCCGAAGCGACAGCGCCCGCCCAGACAAACGGAAACGCCGATACGGAAGGCGTATCCTGAGAATACACCCCTTCAGCCGGCGTGCGTCCATCAGCGCTTCGCCGGTTTTTTTACATGCAAAAAGATACATAAAGGCACTTGAAAATCAATAGAATATGGGATATAATGATATATGTTGTGCGCCCGTAGCTCAGTGGATAGAGTGTTCGACTCCGACTCGAAAGACCGTGGGTTCGAATCCCGCCGGGCGCGTACAAAACGCCTGCGCATGCTTTTGCGCGGGCGTTTTTTTTGCATAAAACCAGTGGACACATCATCAAAAAGCATATACAATAGAAAAAAGCGGTTTTCAGGAGGTATATTATGGATTTTTATCAGTTGGCGGAAATGCGCCAGTCCACCAGAAAATATGACGAAGGAAAAACGGTTGAAGACGGCAAGCTTTCAAGAATCCTTGAATGCGCCCGCCTCGCGCCCTCCGCATGCAACGGGCAGCCCTATCTGATCACCGTATGCCGCGGAGATAAAGCCAAAGCTGTTGCCAAAGAAACCACCGGCATGGGCATGAATAAATTCGCGGTTCAGGCGCCGGTTCTGATCGTGCTTTCCGAAGCGGAATACGTAAAAACCGCCGCCCTCGGCGCAAAGGTAAAGGGAAACGACTACCGCTCTCTCGACATCGGTATCGTCTGCGCCCATATTGCGCTCGCCGCAGCCGAGGAAGGCCTCGGCAGCTGCATACTGGGATGGTTTGACGACAAAGCCATCAGAAAGTTAATCGGCGTCGACTCCCCCGTTCGCCTCGTGATCACCATAGGTTATCCGGCAGAAGGCGACATGCACCGCGAAAAGAAGCGCAAGAGCATGGATGCGCTTGTCAGATTTGCAGAATAATTGAGCGCCCGGATTCCGCCTCCCGCGAAATCATAAAACCAACAGCGCCGATGGTCAAAGTTCGCGTTATCAATCTTTGACCATCGGCGCCGTTTATGCCGCCGGATACAGAATTCACAATCCGCCGTCCATTAAGGCTTAATCCATATCGCCTCTGCCTTTGTTGCCGCCAAATTCGCAGCCGTACATATGGCCGTGTCCGAAATACCAGCGTCCGTACCGATACCCGTAATGCGGGGGACAGTTCTCGCAGTCGCCTGTGCATCTGCCGCCGCGCCCTTCCATATGGGAATGCTCCGCCGCATCCTTAAAGCCCAGCATAACGGCTAAAGCGCCAAGGATACCAAGCCGCCTCGGCCTTTCGGGCACATATTCGTACATGGAATCATCATCTTCCGTATGTTCTTTCAGCCGAAGCTCCTCGGGCAAGACGAGATTCCATTCGGCGCAGATGGCTATAATGTCATCGTCATGCGCATAACCGTACAGCGCTTCCATGTCCTCATCTCTCAGCCGCCCGGCAGAGTTATAAAGCGCAGCCGTCGCCAGCTTCTTATCGTTTGTACACAAAAACTCTATCACATCGTCCGCCGAAAACATAAGCTTTGCCTCAACCGCCCTTTTCAGCAAACGATTGGACGCAGGAATATTCCCCTGCAGCTCGATGATGATTTCGCCTACTTCATCCGCCGCGCCGAGATTGGTAAGAGAAGACAGCTTCTGCACCTGCGTGCTTTCCGCCCAATCATAGAATTTTCCGTAGTATTCACGCCAATCATACCGTTTGATCGCATTTCGCCTCCTCTTTTATAAAGTCTGCTTCCCGCAATCCATGCTTTTTTATTATAATCATTATACCGCACGCCTCCGTGCCTTGTCCATACAATCCGTTATCATGATTCCGTCATCTATCTTTCGCAAAAAACTTTTCGAAGCAATAAAACAGGCATGACCTACATCCTTTGAAAGTCACGCCTGTTCTCATTGAGTAAACAGAAATCGTTTTTAAGGAACTCCGCAATGAGTATATGGAGGCATAAAAACATCATGGAGGCGGATTTGTTTCGTCTCCATGATGTTTTTTGCGATACTTTTACATCCGCCTCAGTCAAAATGCCGAACCCGCATCTCAAGCCCCGCGATGGTTTCAATTCGTTCGGATTTAAATGCATCCGAATCCTTTCTCATAACAACCATGCTCAGCCGGTCATAGCCGAGGCGATGATACAGGCGCATTGCAGGCAGATTATCGGGAACGACCTCCATGCAGAAGCTTGTGTACCCTTCTTTTCTCATTTCCGTTTCGAACATGCCGATGGCATTTGATGCAACGCCCTTCCCTCTGTAGGGGAGATCGACATAAATATCATCAATCCAGCATACGGTTGAGCTGGACGCATGCGTGCGCAGGAAACCGGCAGCCTGACTGTCGCAAGTAATCACGTACAATCGATAGGGATCCTGTACCCATTCGCGAAGAGATTCTTTCGCTTGCTCGGGCGTCATTTGGCTGTGATGGACATTCCAGAATGAGATTATAAAGGGAATCAGCGATTCTTCCTGAAAATTGTCATATAAAACGAGCGCTGTCATGGCTTCACGACCTTTTGTTATACGCTTTAGCGGCGCAAAAAATCATAATGACGCCTGCGAATATCGCTGCAATCGGATGGATAAAACCGGCAAATCCGCAGAGCAAAAGCGAAAGAAACTCAAGTCCCCAGCGCTTTTTAACCGCATATATGATAAACGGAACGATCCCTCCGATTACGGCTGCGCCAAAAAATCTGCCCAAATAAAGCCCGGCCATATAGCTTGTATACATTTGTAAAGACCTCCATCAGTCCGCCGCTTCATTCATGTGCCAATACACAAGTCATTTATAATCCGCAAGCGCCGCTTTTATTTTTCAAACACGGCCGTGCCAAACTCATACGGATGATTTATAAACAGCACATCGGTCGAATCCGTCTTGTACTTGATCAATTTCTCCGCAATCAGCCAATCGCCGCCGCAGCCGGTGAGATTCAGCACGGTCATCATCAGAAGGAGCATAGAGCCGGTCAGCATTGCCGCAATCCCAAAGCCCACGCCGAGCACAATAAACGGCATGAGGAAGCCGATAAGCAGCTGATGCTTTTTCAGCGCTTCGCTGCAAGTGCAGTACGGGTTGAACGATCCGCGGGTAATGCCGAACGATAGCGTTTTGAATTTACCCTTTGCAAAGAACGCCCAGGCAATACCATGCAGTCCCTCGTTCACGGCAATCAGCACAAAAAATGCAGCGACCGCAATCAGGAGCTCAACAGAGTCATAATACAATGTATGGCCGAGCAGCCAATACAGGAGAACAAACAGCGCCGCGATCGGCAGCATGACCAGCAAGCTCTTGCTATTCACATCGGAACCGCTGATGCCAAGCAGATTATACGTATATCCCTGCGCGGCCAGCTTGTCCGTCAGTTTTTCAAACGCTTCTTTTCTTGCCAGTTCAGCCTTGCTCAGTTTTCTTTCTTTTTTATTTTCCATAAAAGCGCCTCCCTTCCTATTCATGAGCATAGACCTCTTAGGTTGATTGATTATCCAATGAATCCCCGTTTTTAATTCCCATCAAACCATACTATAGCTAATTTCTTTCATCATAAATATTCCCCTACCTTAAGAGCGGGTATATATTAGCAGAAAAAGTACAACAAAAGGATAACATAAAAGCATTATACCGTAGAACAGCAATTTTTTCAATCAAAAAACATATTCCTTTTTTATTATCATCTCTGTCTGCCCATCGGCCTGATAATAAACTGCATGGCAATTATAAAAACGGCGCAAACAGAAAATACACGTCCGCATCGCATGTTGGTAATAATCTGCTCCCGGAATTTTATCAATTAGGCCGGATTGACAGACAAAATCGCTGCACCTATAATTAACCACCGTTATGACAGAGGAATGATTGAATCGCGGTGTGCAGCCGGTCTTTTTCGTTCCATGGATACGTTTTAATTGAGAAAATGCCGGGCTTTGATCAGGAATGCATTCCTTATGAACGATTGCCAAAAGTTTGCATTGCCACGGCATGGTATTCCTTAAAGCGGAAGAGGCACGGAAGCCTTCACAAATATGCCTTGTTTGGTGCGTGGTCTGTTGCCATTTGCATGATCGCATCCTGTATTGATTCCTCGGTAAGCCTGCTTTATGCGCTCCCGATCATATTGGCAATCCGCTATTACTCCGTGGGCTTTACCTTGTCGATTTCCGTGCTCAATATTATCTTTGCCTTTATTCCCTACATCATCAAGGTATACATACACGCTTTTCCGCTGGACTTTGTTGTTCTGGAAGAGGGCGCCGTCATTACCATGGCCGGTGATTCCCTTCACGAAACCGTGAACGCCTTAAGCACGATTGATGTGACGGCGACCATCACCATTTACTTTACGGATTTCAGCACAGTAGTCGACGGAGCGAACGACAATCTAAGCGGAACTTTTTGGCGATGAGCATATTGAAGGAAATGGCGGACAACGATTTCAGATATGATAATACCGAAGTATGCGCCCTGATTACAGACGGCGAGGAATCCGGTCTGCGCGGCGCTACGGCTTTCGCCAAGGAAAATATCTCCATGCTGATGAATGCAAACACGGTTGTGATTGCCTTGGATACCATCCACGAGACGGAACAGCTTCAAATCTACTCAAGAGGCATCAATTTTACCGAACAGAACGCTGATGAGGTCTGCGATCTGCTGACTTTTGCGGGCTTGAAAAACGGTATTGATATGCCTTACGCCGAATTCTATCCGGGAGCAATAGATTCGGAGGCGTTCTCTCGGCTTGGCGTCAAGGCGGCAGGACTTTGCGCGGTAAGACATGAGCCTGTACCCTATTATCATACCGTTCATGACAGCTATGACAATCTCAATCCCGAATGTATTGAGCTGACCCGGAAAATCATAAAGACCGCCGCTGATATGTTTGACGGTGCAGGGCACATATTTTAAATTTCTTCCGAGGTTCATAATAGCGCACCCGGCACAGAATATCAAACAAGCCAAAATAATTCGTTTGCATCCGCAATATTCTATAAGAAGAAAAAAGATTCACTGCTGCGCGGTTTGGGTCGCGTGCAGCAGGGAATCCGTTTTTTTGAATCTGATTTATGTTGTTTCCCGTCGGATCAGCGTGGGCATGGTGGTATAGCTCTGAATCTGCACTTCCGGATGCCGCATTTTCCGCAGTACCAGCCGTGCGGCCTCCTGCCCCATGTCATACATGTTGATATCCACAGCGGTCATGAGCGGCTCGGAGAACATGGCAAAGGGGTAACTGTCGTAGGTGATCAGCGCCATATCCTGCGGTACGCGAATTCCCCGGTTTTGCAGCTCTTGCAGCACGCCCAATGCCAGGGGATTGTTCGCGCAGATGACAGCTGTCGGACGCGGATTCATGTGCAGCAGCTTTTTGACTGCACGGGCGCCGTCCGTGATGCTGGAGGTCGTCTGGATCACTTGCGTTTGGACAATATCAATGCCGTTTTCTTTGTATACCCGTTTTGCGCCCAATAAGCGCCGCCAAGAGATCATGTCGTCCGCTTTGCCGTTGACAATGGCAATAGCGGTATGCCCCAGATCCAGCAAGTGCTGTGCTGCCTGTTCGCCTGAAAGTTGGTTATCCGTATCGATCCAGCACATCCGGCTTTCGATATTCGGTCTGCCGATGACAACATGGGGAATATTTTCGCGCGCAACCAGCGACGCAAGCTTTTTACTGACCACGGAAGCGTGGAAAATGAAGCCGTCCACCTGATGCTGTGCCGCAGCAGTTTCCGTATAGGCATAGGCAGATTTCACATCTGCCTGCTTCATGATCAACGCATATCCCTTCTTGTCCAGCGAATGCTGCACGCCGCGCATGATCTCAAACAAATGCGGATTGACAAACGCTGCGTCGTAAGGGAAATCCGCAAGAAAGACGATGTGCATGGTTGCGCGGGTGGCAAAGCTGCGGGCGCGGGCGTTGGGCTGATAGTTCAGCGCCTTTACGGCCTGTTGGATCTTCTTCAGCGTATCCGCGGAAACAGCGCCGGATTCATTCAGCGCCTTTGACACGGTGGACGGAGACACGCCCGCTTTCTTTGCAACGTCACGGATGGTGGCAGACATAGGATCACTCCTTGCAAATCAGGAATCCATACGCCTCAAGTATACCATCCTTCGCTTCCGGCCTGCAACCCACAAAATGTTCGTTGCGGGCTTCTGACGGCGATTGATGACAATCGCTCAAACTCGTCGGGACATCCCCCGCCCTAAAGCCGGACTGCCACAGAATTTCTCCCTTTTTCCGCACGCTGCAGGCTTCCTCGGAGCGATTCATGAATACGGTGATGGTTTCCCCCTCGTTGCTGCGGGCGTAGATGTAAAGCCCGTTGTTTTTTCCGGCAAATACGCAGCGGAAATCACCTCTTCGCAGCGCGGCTTCCGTCTGACGAATGCGCATGGCCTGACGGTAGAAGCCGTGCAGTTCGTCCGTTTGATCCCACACCATCGGGTGTCGGTATTCGTCTTCCAGAATACCGGTGATTCCCTGTTCATCGCCGTAGAAAACGCAGGGCATGCCGGCAAAGGTCATCTGGAACAGGATGGCCAGCCGCATCTTTCGCTTGTCGCCGCCGCACAGGGAAAGGAATCGGCTTACATCGTGGCTGTCCAGCAGATTCAGCTGGCCGTACAGCACAGGCTTACGATAGCGCATGAGCATATCGGTCACACGGGCGTTGAAGCCCTGCGCATCAATGTCTTCATCAGCGAAGAAGCGCTTGCAATGACGGCGGAAATCGTAATTCATGGTGGAATCAAACATGCTGCCGTCCAGCCAATGGCAGGCGGTTTCCCATACCTCGCCGATCAGGGCACACTGGGGCTTAACCGCTTTGACCGCCTCGCGGAAAGCGCGCCAGAAGCCGTCGTTGACCTCGCTGGCCACATCCAGCCGCCAGCCGTCAATGTCGTATTCCCTCACCCAGTGTACGCCCACATCGCAGAAGTATTTCTGCACTTCCCGATTGTCGGTAGCGAGCTTCGGCATCATGCGCTCATAGCCGAAGCATTCGTAGGTCGGGTAGTCTTCCATGTTGTCCGGCACGATGACCGGCTCCTGCAAACGGAAGAACCAGCTCCAATAGCGCGAGGCGCGGCCGTGCTCGATTACATCCCGGAAAGCGAAGAATTTCCAGCCGCAATGATTGAATACCCCATCGATCATTACGCGGATTCCCATGCCGTGCGCCGTATTGACAAGCGTACGGAATTCATCATCCGTTCCGAACGCCGGATCGATGTGGTAATAATCAATCAAATCGTATTTGTGATACTCACCGGCAGCAAAGATGGGGTTCATGTAAATGCAGTTTACGCCCAGATCCTTGAGATAATCCAGATTCTCCATGATACCGCGGATTGTACCGCCGCGCTTTCCACGGACGGTCAGGCCGTCATGCTGCGCCGCAGCAGGCAGGTCTATGATGGATCGTTTTGAGGTTGCAAAGCTGTCCGGAAAGATGTTGTAGACGATGGCGTCCTTCATCCATTCCGGCACGTCTGCCCGGTCAGAACGGTGATTGTAGGGCAGCTGGAAGTATTCCGAACGATCCGCGGTCAGGGAGTCATTGAACTGATCGCCATAATACAGCGTTGTTTCGCCCGCCTGATCGGTCAGCCGAAAACCGTAGCATACCCGCTTGAAGGGGCTTTTCAGCGTGACCTCAAACCAGTCATGCAAAAGATCATAGGCAGCAAGGGACATTTCTGCGTAAAAATAGTCCACCGGCGTATTCCGGCAGGAACGATCACCGTAAATCAGCCGCACCTGTTTCAGGTCGCCGCGTGCGCAGCGCAGGCGGAATACAATGGTGTCGTCATCCAGCCCATGGGCATATTGGGACATTGGTATGTGCAGGATGGCTTGCTTGTTCATGGCTTATCCTTTCACTCCGCCTGCCGTCAGGCCGGAGACCATGTATTTCTGCGACAGGAAGAATATGACCAGCACCGGGAAGGAGACCACCAGCGACGCCGCTGCAAATACAGGCCAGGAACCGCTGGTTTCCGTCGCCTGCAAGGAATACAGACCGGACGCCAGCGTCATGCGGTCAGATCCGGTGAGGAAGTTGATGGAGAAGATGTACTCATTCCAGACGAAGTTGACGATCATCACCATGGTCACGATCAGCGAAGGCCGTGCCAGCGGCATAACAATCCCGGTTACGATGCGGAAGTCCGTGCAGCCGTCGATTTTCCCGGCTTCTTCAATTTCCAACGGAATAGCGTCGAAGTAGCCCTTCATGTTCAGCATTGCGAACACGCCCATAGTACCGGCGTAGATGACGATCAGACCGATGTGGGTATTGATCATGCCCATCGTGCTCATGAGCTTGTAGATGGCGAACATGGACAGGATCGATGGGAAGGAATGCAGAAGCAGCAGGCTGCGCAGAACGGTAGACCTTCCGGGGAAGCGCCGCCGGGAGAATACATACGCCGCAGGAACCGCGCAGCACATCGCCAGCACCACCGTTGCCGCCGTCAGCAGCATGGTGTTGCCAAACCACTGAAGCACGGGCTCCTCCGTGAACACCGCAATGTAATGCTTAAGCGTTGCCTCCTCGGGAATGAAGGAGAAGCTGCTGGAAAGCAGTGAGCCCTTTGCATCAAAAGATACGCTCAGCGCATACAGAATGGGCAGCAGCGCCAGAAAGCAGCAGACGATGAAGAAGGCGTTCAATGCCGTATGCTTTACTGCCTTACGAACGAATTTACGGGCGGTCATGCATCTGCCTCCTTTCTTCTGCCCGTCAGCTGCGCAAAAACGATCAGCATCAGGAAGATCATCACGGAGATTGCAGAGGAATATCCGTAATTGTTAGTGATGAAGGCATTCTCATATGCATAGGTAATGACCGTATGTATATGCGCGCCGGTCTGCGCGCCCACCTGCTGGGTCATCAGATAGATCACGTCGAACTGCTTGAAGGTGGTAAACAGCGTGATCATGACCGACGGGCCGATGACAGGCTTCAGGCAGGGTACCGTGATACTGACGGCCTGACGGATCGGGCCTGCACCATCGAGCGTAGCGGATTCATAGTAGCTGCGGTCAATGCTTTTCAGGCCGCCGTCCATGATCATAATCATGAAGGGCAGCGCCAGCCACAGATTCACCACCGTACAGCAGATGAAGGCGCTCACATCGTTTTGCAGCCAGCGGATCATCTGTCCGGAAAGCTGCTCCATCCATTGGGTCAGAAGGCCAAACTGGCTGTTGAACATGCCCGTCTTCCACAGAAGGATGCTCACATAGCCGGGCATAGCCCACGGAAACATGAGAATCGTCTTGTACACATTCCTCAGCCGCAATCCGGGAACGTTCAGGAAGTTGGCAATCACAAATGCGATCACAAGCTGCATCGCCATGTTGACCGCCGTCCACAAAATGGTGTTCCCCAGCGCCTCAAGGAAGCCGGAATCAAACACCGTCACGGCGCGGGCATAGTTTTTCAGCCCGATGATATCATAATTGAACCAGTGATAGGTGTTCATGTTGGTCAGGCTGATGTAAAAGGTGTACAGAATGGGAAACACCACGATCAGCCCGATCAGGATCAGCGCAGGGCTGCTGATCATCCATGATTTCAGATAGCTTTTTCGTTTACCGTTCATTATTTCATCGCCTCGATCAGCTCGAGCGCCTTTTTCTGTGCGCTGTCGGCAGCCGTCTGCACTTCATAGCCGCTCATGTTCACATCCGTAAGCAATGAACCGGCAACCGTCCACATCACATCCAGTTCGGGCGTGTTGGGCATGGGGACAGCCGTTTCAGCCGTAGAGCGCATGGCCATGATCAGCACGTCATTCTTCACATCATCCTGCGCATAGCAGCTTTCCAGCGCAGGCGCACAGCCGCTGACTTTCGCCAGCTTGTTGCTGACTTCCGGCTGCATGAGCGTAGTCAGTACGGCAGTGATGGGAGCCTTTTTCGTTTCGGCATGCACCTTCAGCACATGCAGGCCCTGCACACCGGAATAGGGAGCCAGCGGAAGCCCGGTCTCATCCACGATGGGCATGGGTGCGATGCCTACATCAATACCGGCTGCGCGAACCGTGGGAATAAACCACGGGCCGGCGATGGTCGCATGAGCCATACCCTCCGTGAAAAGGGTGTTTACCGTCGCATACTCTGTTTCTCCGGGCATGTAATCCACAAACTTCTTGTGATAGGCCAGTGCTTTGACGGTTTCCGGCGCGTTCAGGCCGGGCTTACCGTCTTCAGAGAGAATACTGCCGCCAAAGCCATGGATCCAGCCGGCTGCATAGTAGGGCGTGGAATGCTGCTCCACAAAGCCGTAGTGACCGTACTTGGTCTTGCGCTCCATGTAGCCGTAAAGCTGTTCGGTGGTCGCCGGGATATCGGCTTCCTTCATGTACTTTTTGTTGTACATGAACAGCAGCGTTTCAAAGTACAGGGGCATCTGGTAGATCTTACCCTTGTAGGCTGCGCCGCGCACCGTGATCGGCACATAGCCTGCCTGCTCCGATACATCCACAAAATCGGTGATCGGAGCAATAACGCCCATTTCGGCATACACGCCGATCTTGTCATGGGCGAAGAAATACATTTCTGGCGCGGCATTTTTGTCGTTGCCTACCAGCTTCAGGGATTCGGTCATTCCGCTTTTCTTTTCAAACACCACGTTAATGTCCGGCCGGAGGGGCTTAACCGCCTCTTCCAGAACGGCGATCACGGCGTCCTCTTTGTCATGCCAGACGGTAATCGTCACAGGGCCGGAAGCGGTGTTTTCCTTCCGGGAGCAGCCGGTCATGGTGAAAATCAAACAAATCATCAAAAGCAGTGCGAACACTTTACGCATCTCAAATACCTCCTAAACCGGAAAATGGGCAGGGCGGAATCAATCCGTCCTGCCCCGGCGCGATGATTTTACTCCGCAGGCTTTTCGTAAGCAACCGCTGCTTCTTCAGCGCTGACAACCGTCACATACAGATCCGCACCGGCTTCCACACGAAGGTCAGCGGTCTGCACCGTACCGCCGTTGGCATTGATGATCACGCTGTTGATCCAGCCGGGCGCGGTAATGGCATACCAGCCATCTTCACCGGCGGTCAAAGCCTCGCCGGGCCAAGCGGTGAAGGCGTTGGTGCCGTCGGGATGACTCCAGGCCCACAGGCACGGGGCTTCCCAATCCGCAGGAACCTTCGCATACACGGTGATGTCTTCAGCAACGGGCGCGTTGGGATCCTCATAGGTAATTTCTGCGGCAGCGTCAGCGCCCACAGTAATCCACAGATCGGCAGGATCAAGATCCTTGAGATCAGCGGTCTGCACCGTACCGCCATTGGCATTGATGATCACGCTGTTGCACCATTCGGGAACCATGGCGCAGTACCACCCGTTTTCGTTGGCCTTCATGGCCTTGCCCGGCCATGCAGCGAAAGCATTGGTTCCGGCAGGATCCGCCCAAGCCCAGATGCAGGGCGCTTCCCAAGAAGGGTCAACCTTAGCCCAGACGGTGTAGCGCCAAGCGTAAGCGGGAATGTCTCCTTCGGTCTTCTGCTCGAAAGCAGCTTCGAAAGCGCCGTCTTCCATCACAGTGATCCAAGCGTTCTGCTTGTCGATCTTCACTTCAGCGGTCTGGACGGCCCCGTCGTTTGCGTTGATGATGACGCTTTCCATGCCGGCGGGAACGTAAATGTAGTACCAGCCGGGATTCTTGGCGTCAGGCTCCATCATGTCGCCCGGCCACGCAGCGAAGGCGTTCTCACCTGCAGCGTTCCAGGACCATGCGCAGGGATAAGCCCAGGTGTCAGGTACCTGTGCATACACAACGATCATTTCGGCGCTCTCCGCCATCACGGGCAGGACGGGGAGCATCAACAGGGCGAGCAGCAAAGCGATGAATTTCTTCATGGTATAACCTCCTTGAACGGTTTTTGTAATTTTAGTATACCGTTTCCCGGAATGTTGTCAATCAGTCAAAACGGAAACCGGTTTCCACGCCGAATATGCAGCAAAATCGAAGAAAATTCTTGATTTCATTCGAATCAGAAAAAGCGCCTGTCCCCCATAATTAACCCATAGAAAAGAAAGCGGCGCAAGAGAATCATTTCTCTTACGCCGCTTTTTCCGTTGGACTGTACGTGCGCCTGTTCCATGTTCAAGGGGGCGGAGAGATATAAAAATGGAACCCAGATTCCGGAACCCGCCCTTAAGTTATTTAAGTCCCTCACAAGAATGCTCTCTCCTCCTCTATACAAAAATATTACAGCATTCCGCCGGAAGGTAAAATAGAAGGAAGCCGTATTGCTATTATTCATCTTTTGAGATATAATAAATGTAGCTATATCTATGCACAAGAGAAAGAAGAAAGGCCAAATGGTGCTTTGCACCGGATGGATCAAAGCGGCCTTTCTTGCCGGACTTTCGCTTGGAAAATAGCCGAAAAAGCAAAAGATGAAGCTGCAGAAGCGATTCGTCAAGCCGAATATCTGAAAGGATATTCAGCTGTGCGGAGATTTTGCAGCATGCGGAGGCAGCAAAGCGGTTGTTGGTACCGTGAAAGACGGTTCCAACTTCAAAAAGGATGTATAGAGCGCTGCGGTATTCGGTGCTGTTGGTGCTGTTGCAGGTTTGGATGGCCGAAAACATGAATCGTATAAATGTATGGCCTTCGGCATGGAATTGGCACAGCTTATGGAGCAGGCGGCTAAAATTGCCAATGACGATTGTGTCAATAACGCAGAAACGCGCCAGATGCAACCCCGGTCTATGCTGAAATACCGCTATCCAAACATCGAATCCAAAAATGCGGATAAAGCGATCCGCAACAGAGCATCCTCTCCGCAAGCTTATATAGCCCAAAATCGGCGAAGGTCGCACAGCATGTCTGGCCGCAGCTGACTGCGGTCAGATTGCTGTTTTTATGGGATTTTCAGGTGCAAAAATGCGGGCTGCGTAGTTGGACGTAGTGGGCTGTAGTTGAGCGTAGCCTGTTGCTGTGGTCCCGGTGGGGACAAAATACATAAATAGAAGGTTATAGCCAGTACCGCAGAGTAATGGCTGCTAGACAATAGATGCCTTGACAGAAAGGTAGAACACAGATGAAAGTTGCTTATTGTACCGGCTTCTGGTGCACGAATATCGGTAATGGATTTTTCAGCCTTGGCGTCGAGCATGTGCTCAAGAAAGTCCTGGGTGAAAAGAACGTCACGGTTGTTTCTGATTTTCAGACATACACGACAAGCTATGGTAAGCGTCTGTACGTAGATCAGAATCAGCTGGAATATATTTCTGCGCTTGATGTGGATTATGTTGTGATGGCCGGTCCGGTTATTTCCAGGTACTTTCTCGGCCTGTGGAAGGACATTCTCCTGAAGCTCAAGGAACGCGGAATCGGATATATCATTCTGAGCGCTGGTACCATGAAAATGAATGAAACCGCCCGTCAGGAGATCAAGGCATTCTTCAAGGAATGCCCGCCTTATGCCATCTCCTCTCGGGATGAATCTGTTTATAGGGAATTCGGTGCATATGCCAAGTATGCCTACAACGGCATCTGTTTTTCGTTCTTTACGCCGGATTGCTACTCTCCTGCAGGCATGAGTGGTCTGAGTCCTTATGTTGTCTACAACTTCGATAAGATTGACGAACCGGAAATCTGGAAGGATACCGGCGATGGAAAGGCGTCTGCACAGCAATTCGAATACGAAGGCAACACCTATAAGATCGCTTATCCGAAATGGCTGACGGCGCTTTCTGCAAAAACGGATCGTTTCACGGATACGCTCATTTATGCGATGAGCATTCTGCCGGCAAAGAAACGCAAAAGCGAAGTAGGCAGCTTCCACGTGATCCGCACGGATCATCGTTTCCACCCGCATTTCCGCGGCAAGATCTATCGCCAGCAGAATTCTTTTGTTGCGGATCTTCCGTACGGATACCTGAATCTGTACGCCAACGCAGAGTTCACATTGTCTGATCGTGTTCATGCCTGTGCAGTCACGCTGGCTTATGGCCATAGTGCCATGCTGTTTGCAAAGACGGATCGACACGGTCTGCTGGGGCGTGTGGGCGCAGAAGGGATTACAAAACGCCCGGTTAAGCTGGATATAAAACGGCTTGAAAACGAAAAGAAGAGCCAGATTGACTGGCTCAATAAAGTATTGCTTGGAGCGAATGAATAATGCAAGTATTATTCTGGCTGAGTATAGGATTGGATCGACGGACACCCTCCGAGCATTTGCTGACAGATATGGTGGAGGCTTTGTATCAGCAAGGACATACTGTTCATGTTCTTCAGAAGAATACAAATGGGCCTAAGCCGTTTCTGCCTGAGCGACTGATTCAACTTGGCGTAAGTACAACGAGAATCGAATGCACGCCACCTCAAAAAGAGAATTTGGCTGGGCGATTTGCAGTCGATGTGCGCTACGCATTGATGTCTGCTAAATGGCTGAAATCACACCGGGAATTTGATCGTATCTTCATGCAGTCCTCCAATGTTGCCGGAATCCAGACCCGGATTCTGCGCCACACTCAGAAGGGCATCCCGGTGGTCTTCAATGTTCAGGATATTTTCCCTGAGAATGCTGTATATAGCGGTAAAATGAGCGCAAACGGCATCATGTACAAATGCTTCGCCTTTATGCAGCGGCATGCTTATCACTACGCATCAAAGATCATCACGATCTCTGAAGACATGAAGGATCAGCTGACAGAAATCGGAGTATCTGAAGAAAAGGTTGAAGTGGTTTATAACTGGAGCTACCGTGATACGATGTATGATCCTGCGGAGATTGATTATAACTGTCTGGAGGGCATAATCGACCGGAGCAAATTCAATGTGGTATATGCGGGAAACATCGGCTTAATGCAGAATGTTGAAATCATTATTCGAGCTGCTGCTCAGATGAAAGGCGAAAAGGGCATCTGTTTTCATGTAATCGGAGATGGCTTGTACCGCAAGAAGTTGGAACAGCTAGCAGCTGATCTGCGGGCAGGCAATGTCTTCTTCCACGACATGATGGGTGCAGAATGTGCGCCGGCGATATACAGCGCAGCGGATGTGAATGTGATTCCTCTTGCAGAGAACATCTATCGTACCGCTCTCCCCAGCAAGACAGCAACTTGTCTTGCCTGCGGAAAACCAATCATCTTTGCGATTGGCAGCGAGTCGAAGCTAGCCAACTTTATTCGGGAAAGTACAAATTGTCCGGTGATTGGATGCAATGATGCGGAAGCTCTTTGTGAGGCGATTCTACAAATCAGGCAGAAAAGTATAGAGTGCAAGATGGAGAGCTTATTCCTGAGTTCCTTTAGCAAGAGTGGAAACAGCGGAAAATACGCCGAATGCATTGACGGAATACATGTCTGATATATTGCCGGGCAAGAATTGTCGGGGAATTCACCCAATACAAAGAGGAAGAATTATGAATATAGTCGTTTATGATATCGCTGCAGCTGGTGGTGGTGGAGTAACAATTCTCAATCAGTACATCGAAAAATCAAGAGAAGATAAAGGCAATCAGTGGTGGTTTATCATATCTCTACCAGGGTATGAAGAATTCTCAAACAGTAATATCCATGTTCTGTATCAAAAAGAATTGGATACCAAAGGACCCAAACGATGGGTGCGCCGATTTATGTTTGAGCATTTCAAGATTCCTAAAATCTTATCAGAGATTAAGCCCGACAGAGTGCTTTCGCTCCAAAATATGACTATGCCAAAGGCTAAGTGCCCGCAGACGGTATATCTTCATCAATCGCTTCAATTTGCACCAGTAAAATTCAGTTTTGTAAAAAAAGAAGAGCGTTCGATTGCAATCCGGCAGCATGTCATTTGCGGTTTGATAAGGAGAAATTTGCGAATAGCCGATACGATTATCGTTCAGACGAGATGGATGAAAAAAGCAGTGGCAAAATGGACAGGGATCGATGAAGAACGCATTCTCGTAGAGCCTCCGCGTATTTCGGATGTTTCAGCAAATCGAATCGAGCAGGTTATAAGAGATAAGTCACTGTTTTTTTATCCTGCCAGTGGACATGT
Source organism: Clostridia bacterium (assembly GCA_017396845.1). GTDB lineage: Bacteria > Bacillota > Clostridia > Christensenellales > Aristaeellaceae > SFHK01. The sequence goes on along the minus strand of JAFQKQ010000084.1, from coordinate 23,357 downwards.
GTATAAAAATCACAAGACGATTATTGAGGCTTGCAAATTGTTGAAAAAGTCCGGCGTATATGATTACCATATCGAGTTTACATTGGACTCATCCACAAATGCGGTAGTGAAAAAGTTGTACGATGAAGTACAGCGCGAACAGTTGCCTGTTTCATTTATAGGTTATCTTGATCAGAATGCTATGCGTACAAAATACCTGGAGCGCACACTGCTGTTTCCCAGTTATATAGAAACATTTGGGATTCCTTTGCTTGAAGCACAAAATTTGGGAGCTTACATAATTGCCAGCGATTGTGAATATGCACACGATGTACTGGGCAGCTATAAAGATTGCCGATATGTGACGTGGAATGATCCGGCAGCTTGGGCGGATGCTATAAAAGAGACGATTGAGAGTTAAACCTTGGCAGATAGGAGGCATTGCTGTGATGATCGTATTTATTACGAGCTATTATAATCACCATCAAGCCGCACTAGCGAAATGTCTTGATATTCAGACTATGCACAGCTTTACCTTCATCGAAACCGAACCCATGGCGGCTGAACGAAAGAATATGGGATGGTCGAATGCGGATGCGCCCGCTTACGTGAGAAAGGCTTACACCAGTGAACAGGATCGAGCGGAGTGTCAGAAACTGATCAACGATGCCGATGTGGTGATCTGGGGCAGTTGTCCTTTCGGTATGATCCAGCCCAGGCTGAAAGCAGGAAAACTGACATTCTGTTATTCTGAGCGTTTGTTTAAAAAAGGATTTGGTGCCATTGCCTTCGGTGGACGTGCAGTAAAGTATTGGCTGAAGCATTGGCGGTATCAGAAGAACCATTACCTGCTCTGTGCCAGCGCCTATGCGGCATCGGATTATGCGAAAATCGGTCTTTTCCGAAATCGTGCGTTCAAATGGGGATATTTTCCGGAATGCGGGAGAAAAAAATCACTTGATGAGATTATTGCTCAAAAGCAGCCTGCATCTATTCTGTGGGCGGGCAGGATGATTGATTGGAAGCATCCGGAAACAGCTTTGGAGATAGCCAAGCAGTTAAAACAGGAAGGAATTCCGTTTGAAATGAACATCATTGGAGATGGAGCATGCTTCGCAAATATTCAATCTTCTTATAGAGAATTTGGATTGGATAAACAAGTACACCTTCTTGGAGCAAAGAGTCCTGAGCAGGTGAGAGAATACATGGAAATGTCAGATGTTTATTTGTTTACATCTGATTTCAACGAAGGCTGGGGCGCTGTAGTAAACGAAGCTATGAGCAGTGCATGCGCAGTAGTTGCCAGTGATGCTGCGGAGTCCGTTCGGTACTTGATCAAGAATCAGGAAAATGGCTTGGTATACCATAATGGCTTGACGGAAGAATTATATCAGCATGTTGTATCTTTACTGAAAGAACGGAGCAAATGCCATCTATATGGCCGATGCGCATTTGAAACAATGTCCGACGAGTGGTCGGCAGATACTGCCGCTGCGCGTTTTATTGCATTATCGCAGAGTATGTTGAATAGGAAGGAATTATCCTATTCAAATGGACCCTGCTCGCAGGAAACATAATTCAAAGGAGATTGACTTGGATGGTTCGGTATCTCTTTCTGGGTCTGCAATACAACAATGAACGCGAAAGCGAGTATCTGAATCTCAGCAAACACGGTCTTTCTGCTGCAAGCAATGAGCTGCAATGGAATTTGTGCGATGGGTTTGTTCGGCATTTGGAACAAGATTTTGAAATTCTAACTGCGCTGCCTGTTGGATGCTACCCTAAACATTTCAGGAAAATTCGTCTGGAAAATCAAAGCTGGGAATACTGTGGTGTATCCGTTAATGAAATAGGCAGCTGGAATCTGCCGGTTTTGAAGCAGCTAGAGAGAGCACGCCGCTGTGCCGATTATATACAAAAATGGATCAACAAGAATCCGGATGATCAGCATGTGGTTATTCTGTATTCTTTGTATCTTCCGTATTTGAAGGCGATTCAGAAAGTTAAGAGAAGCTATACTTCATTGCGTTCGATAATCATTGTTCCTGATTTGCCGGGCAAATATGGAATTCTTCCAAATAATTATGTCAAGGCGAGGATTGCCGCGTCAGCCGGATATAAGGCGATGAAAATTGCAGAGAGTTTTGATGGATATGTCGTATTGACAGAGCAGATGACAAAACCGCTTAACATCGGAAATAAGCCGTATGTAGTTGTTGAAGGCGTTTGCAGCGAAAAGCAGATAACGACAGTACCTGAAAATGAAAAAGTCGGGAAACCGTACTTTTTCTATGCGGGATCCCTCAAACGAGAGTTTGGAATAATGAACCTGTTGGATGCATTTGAAATGATGGATGATACAGATGCAGAGCTGTGGATCTGCGGAGCAGGTGATATGGAAAACGAGATCAAGGAACGTTCTGCAAAAAATCCAAGGATTCGTTTTCTTGGCTTTAGAACCAAAGATGAAGTGCGCAGAATGCAGCAAAATGCCGTTGCTCTTGTCAATCCCAGAACCTCAGATGGCGTATATACTCAGTATAGCTTTCCTTCCAAAACGATTGAGTATATGGCATCCGGAACACCGGTTGTTATGAACAGATTACCCGGAATTCCGACGGAGTACGATGAGTATCTATTTTATCCTGAAGACTCTTCTGCGCTATCGCTAGCAAAGACTATAAAATCTGTGCTTGATATGGAAGAGAAGGATAGAATTAAATTTGGTAAAAGAGCCAGTAATTTTATTCTAACAGAGAAAAATGCAAAGGCACAGGCAGAAAAGATTCTAAATCTAATCAATGATTGATACATTTTATATAAAACTATAAGGTGATGTTGAGTGAAACTAATAATAGATAAAAATACATACATATGGTTTTTGCTGGGCGGCATGGTGTTGATTATGGGGGGACAGCCCTATAAATTAGCGAGTATTTCTAGTTTAGGGACGCTGTGTGTTACAGGTTCAACAATACTTGCGCTTTTTACAAGTTTTTTTCTCCGTGGGTTCCGCAGGCATAGCAGTGCTATTTGGAATGAGGATTTATTATTAATGCTCCTTGCATTGTCTGCTAGTACTGCGTTTATTTGTGCTGGACAGTATTCCTATTCAAGAATCGTTCCTCTGGTGTGTTTTTTGGAGATACCCATCCTCGTAAATACAGCAAGTAATTCAACAAGAAAGATCCGAGCGATAATATATTTTGTGTTTTATTTATTCTCAGTATATTTTATGTTTTTGTGGAGAACGCACCTCGCCCATCAGTTTCTTGGAGAATATGGATACACTAATATTAAAGATCTCACGTTGGGATTGCCCAATCCAAATCAAACCGGTATGTATTTAATGACGGTGTTTTTCGTTCTCTGCATAGCTGTTACTGAACAAAAAAGAATAATTGTAAAGTTTTTATTTGCTGTAAACGCCTGTATTATGGCTTACTTGATATATTGTACAAGTTCGAGAACTGCAATGGTAGTTACAGTAATGTTCGTTTTGTATTTAGTACCAACAATTAGGACACGTTTCATTAAACCTCTTATTAGAATTGCGCCGATGATACCGGTGATTATATCTGTTCTATTAATAGTTTTTCAGGATTCACTAAGTAGTGTCATTTTTATGGGAGATGTTATTGAAACAGGCAGAATTAATATATTTTCCCGCGCGCTAGAGAGCTTGAATTTTGATACTATTTTGCTTGGTAATTATCGAGAGTATGCTTCGCATAATCTACACAATATTTTCATTTCTGTTTTAGTAGAATATGGGGCTATAACTGTTGGTTTGTTTTTTGCTTATATCTGGCGCGTTATAATCAAAGCTGCTGAAGGAATTAATGTTAGGAATACTAGTAATTCACTTTCTTTGGTTGGGTTTTCATTAACTCTGATCTTCTCAAGTACAGAAGCAGCCTTCTACATTGGAGGGTCACTTTATGCTGGTTTCGTTTTTGTATTATATTACTTGAGTCTGCCTGTAGAGGAAACGGGGGTATGGTAATGAAAGTTCTCCAAATTAATACTGTATACGGCAGAGGAAGTACAGGAAAAATTGCGAAGGATATTCATGATACTTCTAATGGTAAAGGTATTACTTGCATTACAGCATATAGATACCATGAAAAATGTGCGCTATTCCTTGAAGATTCTATCGCTGTTAGTTCATGGTTGGATTGTCATGTACATAATCGCCTTGTCAAATACACTCTGCTTCAAGGCTATTATTCTTATATAAAGACAAAAAAGTTTTTGCGTAGTATTGAGCATGATACTCCAGATATTATTCATTTGCATAATCTTCATGGGAATTATATTAATCTAAAGCTCCTGTTTGGTTTCATCCGAAAGAAAAATATCCCAGTAGTATGGACGTTACATGATTGTTGGGCATTTACTGGGTATTGTCCGCACTATACTCTTTCGGGATGCGAAAAATGGAAAACAGGTTGTATTGCTTGTACTGAGTATAAACCTGCAATCCCGGTAATGCGTGATGTCACAGGCTGGATGTGGAAAAATAAAAAGAAATGGATTACTGGGGTAAATGAGCTTATTCTAATAACGCCATCTCAATGGCTAAATACTCAAGTCCAAAGTTCATTTTTATCAGGTTGCAAAACGAAAGTAATTTATCACGGAATTGATCTTGATTTATTTAAGCCGACTGATAGTGATATTAAAGAAAGATACGGAATATCTGCATCGAAATTTGTTGTTTTAGGAGTAGCTTTCGATTGGAATTACCGAAAAGGACTGGATGTATTTATCGAACTGGCAACTCGTCTTGATTCAAAAATATATCAAATTGTGTTGGTAGGAACCAATGCGGAAGTTGATAAAACACTTCCACCAAATATAATTTCGATTCATAAAACAAACGATCAAAGCGAATTAGCGGCTATCTATTCTGCGGCAGATCTATTCGTGAATCCGACTCGTGAAGAAATGTTTGGACTTGTAAATGTTGAAGCAAATGCATGTGGAACGCCGGTTGTTACATTCAGAACCGGAGGATGTCCTGAATGCATCGACTCAACGAGTGGGATAGTGGTCGAGTTCGGGGATATCGATGCCATGGAACGTGCAATTCATCATGTATGTGAAAAAAAGCCCTTTTCGCAGGAAGCATGCGTGGAGAGGGCGAGATGCTTTAACAAGCAGGACAAGTTTCAGGAATACATCGATCTATATAAGAGTATCACGAAATAAACGACTGAGGTGCAGACCATTGAAAGTAACCTTCTATTCCAATTTTTTGAATCATCACCAGCTTCCGTTTTGCCTTGCAATGGATCGTCTCACGGGCGGTCAGTTCACTTTTGTTGCGACTATGCCGGTGTCTCATGCTCGTATTAAACTCGGCTATCATGACATGAACAAACAGTATCCGTTCGTTCTGACGACATACGATAGCCCTGAAAATCAGGCAGCTGCGATGGTATTGGCACAAAGCAGTGATGTGATTATTACAGGTTCTGCTCCGGAGGTCTATACAGAGTCGAGAATTCAGAAGAATAAGCTTACCTTCCGCTATTCTGAAAGAATATATAAAGAAGGTCTGCATAAGGCATTCCGTCCGAGGAATATTGCCTCCCGTCTGATTCATCATACGCGCTTTGCGAATAAGCCTCTGTATATGCTCTGCGCCAGCGCATATACCCCTTTTGATTATGCGCTTACAGGTTCTTATATGAGAAAAACATTTAAATGGGGGTATTTCCCGGAAGTCAAGCACTATGATGTGGATGCTTTGATGAATAGGAAACGAAAAGGCAAGAAAGTCGTAATCCTATGGGTTGCGCGCTTTCTGTCATGGAAGCATCCTGAAGCGGCTATCGAAGTTGCCGAACGCTTGAAAAAAGCAGGGATCGAATTCGAAATGCAGCTGATTGGCAACGGAGAGCTGGAGGCAAACATCAAGGCGAGCATTCAGGAAAAGGGACTGAGTGATTGTGTTCACATGCTGGGCGCGATGTCCCCGGAAGAAGTGCGCGATCATATGGAAGCCGCCAACATTTTCCTGTTCACCAGTGATTTTAACGAAGGCTGGGGCGCGGTTCTGAACGAGTCCATGAACAGCGGCTGCGCGGTTGTTGCCAGCCACGCGATCGGTTCGGTTCCCTTTCTGTTGGAAGATGGCAAAAACGGCTTCATTTATAAAAATGGTGATATTGACGGTTTGTACAACCACGTCGTGAAGCTGATCGAGCAGCCGGAATTGCGTGAACAGATGGGAAGCGCAGCGTATCAGACACTTGCAGATCAGTGGAATGCAGATGTGGCAGCGGAGAGATTTCTTGCACTGGCGCAGGCGCTGATTGATGGTAAAAAAGCAGATTTGTTTAAAGATGGTCCGTGCAGCCGAGCAAAGATTTTGAAAAATGGATGGTATAAGAATGATTGATGTAATAAAGATATTACACCTGAAAGGCATAAAGCATCATGCTGTAATGTATTTAGTGAATAAGGTGTTTTCAGGAGTATCTATAAAACATTTTGAAAGGAAAAGACGTCTCTTAAACTCGATTGGATACAAGATTGGTAGTGGAACGAAGATCGTCGGACCGATTGAATGCACTGGAAAACTAGTTATAGGTACCAATTGTTGGATTGGAAAAAATCTGCGGGTAAACGGAAATGGTACTGTTGTCATTGGCGATAATTGCGATATTGCCCCCGAGGTTACTTTCCAAACAGGCGGACATGAGATAGGCGGCCCGGAAAGACGCGCCGGTAAAGGGATTATTGCGAATCAGACGGTTGGTAACGGTGTGTGGATTGGCGGTCGGGCAACGATAGTCGGAAATACGAAAATAGGAGATTCCAGCGTGATTGCGGGATGTGCCTGTGTGGTAAATGATGTAGAATCGAATGTGCTGGTTGGTGGTGTGCCTGCAAAGATAATCAGGAGGTTAGAGGATGCTTCTTCGCAGAGCATTTAAGAATAAAACGATTAAAAATGCGGGGTACCTGATTGCAGGTAGAGTCATTCAAATGATTTTCGGCCTCGTTGTAGGTTTATTGACGGCAAGATATTTAGGGCCTGCAAACTATGGGCTAATAAACTATGCAGGAGCATATACTGCGTTTTTCGCCTCTATATGTACGCTGGGAATTAACTCTGTACTGGTAAAAGAGTTCGTTGATCATCCTGATGAGGAAGGAATGGTCATTGGCACAACGTTGCTGCTAAGGGCACTGTCGAGTGTTTTTTCGGCGTGTGCTGTAATTGCGATTTCGTCATTCGTTGATGCAGGCGAAAAAACAACGATTTGTATTGTTGCGCTTTCCAGCATCGGGATGGTATTCCATATTTTTGAGACTTTTAATTATTGGTTTCAGAGAAGATTAGAATCAAAGGTAACCGCAAAGGCAACTCTGATAGCGTATGCTGTTTCTTCTGCATATAAGATATACTTATTGGCGACAGGGAAAAGCGTCGCATATTTTGCGTTAGTAACATCTATTGATTACTTGTGTTTGGGAGTCATCCTTTTTGCTGAGTATAAAAAACATAATGGCCAAGCACTTACATTTTCTTGGAATTACGGAAAATCTTTACTTAGTCGTAGCTGCCACTTTATTTTTCCGGGGTTAATGGTTTCCATTTATGGTCAGACCGACAAATTGATGCTGAAGCAAATGATTGGTGAAGCAGAGATTGGCTATTATGCCACAGCTGTATCGCTATGTGGCATGTGGTGCTTCATTCTAAGTGCGATCATCGATTCTGTTTATCCCTCTATTATGGAAGCGGCGAAGAATGGAAATGAGTCTCTGTTCAAAAAACGTAACGTTCAGCTATATGCTATTGTATTTTATCTGTCTGTCGTAGTTTCGCTTGGCTTTACGGTTCTTGCAAAGCCGTTGATCTATATCATGTATGGTGAAAGTTATCTCCCAGCAGTAAATCCTCTGCGGATTGTTACTTGGTATACAGCCTTCTCCTATTTGGGCGTCGCACGTAACGCCTGGGTTGTTTCTAAGAATAAGCAAAGGCATCTGTTTGCCATTTATGCTGCTTCTGCTGTAGCGAATGTAGTACTGAATTGTTTGCTTATTCCGCATATGGGCGCATCGGGTGCGGCGATCGCTTCGTTGGTGGCTCAGATATTTACAACTCTTGTTGTACCGTTCTTTATCAAAGATATGAGAGAAAACTCGATGCTGATTCTGGAAGCAATTTCGCTGAAGGGGATTCTTTGGCATCGTTCTGATACAGAGGTAAATTAAATGTCCGCATTTTCCGGCGCAACCCTGATGATCACCGGCGGTACCGGTTCTTTCGGTTCCACCGTCCTTTAGCATTTCATGAACTCCGATATCGTTCAGATCCGTATCTTCTCCCGCGATGAGAAGAAGCAGGACGACATGCACCATGAGCTTCAGGCAACCATGCCGGAACTGGCAAAGAAGTGAATTCACAGTTTAGAAAAAAATGCTATGATTGTTGATTACTTAAGAAAACTATGGTTTGAGGTGAAGAAGATGGTGGTTAGTGCAGAATTGATGGAAAGACTGAAATCTTGCGAATTGGAAATGCTTAAAGTTTTCATCAAGATATGTGATCAGCTCAATCTAAAGTATTATCTGGTCGAGGGAACGTTGCTGGGGGCTGTGCGACATAAGGGGTTTATCCCGTGGGATGATGACATTGATGTCGGAATGCCAAGGGATGATTATGATAGATTCTTGAAGGAAGCACAGCAATACTTTCCTTCACACTATTTTATTCAGTCCATTCAGTCCGAGCCTGAATATCATACGAATTTTGCGAAAATCAGAGATAACAGAACCACCTTTATTGAATCAAGCGTAAAGAATCAAAAGATAAATCATGGGGTATATATTGATATTTTCCCCATCGACTATGCATTCGAAGACAAGAAACAACGAAAGATTCTTAAGGCCAGAGAAATAATATGTACCAGACGTATTTCTCAAGTTTTTTCAGTGCCACAAAGGAAACGAAGATTCTATCGGCAATTTATCAGTAGGGTTTTTGCTATATATGCTAAGTGCAAATATCCGGAAATGCGACAAGCAGTTTTAGCTAGAGAAAAGCTCTACACAGAACTGAAGTCGAGTAAACTGGTAACGAATTATGGCAGCGCCTGGGGAGATAAGGAAATCATGCCTGTGGAATGGTATGGGGAAGGTGTCTTTCTGGAGTTTGAAGGTCTTTCAGTTCGTGTACCGACAGAATACGATAAATGGCTGAGTCAGGTATATGGTAACTATATGCAGTTTCCGTCGCCCGAAAAGAGAGTGCCACACCACTATGCTGAGGTAATTGACCCGGACAGACCGTATACTGAATATATTAATAAGGTGGAATCATAAGCATAATGAAAGCATTAATATTGAATTCTGGAATAGGAAGTCGTATGGGAGTTCTTACGTCAGAACACCCGAAATGCATGACAGAGGTCAGCAGTATAGATACAATTCTCAGCAGACAGCTGAAGCAGATTGCTGGAGCTGGAATCAAGGAAGTCGTCATGACCACTGGATTGTTTGACAGTGTTCTGGTGAATTACTGCCTGTCTTTGGAGCTGCCGCTTCACTATACGTTTGTAAAGAACCCGATTTATCGTGAAACAAATTACATCTATTCGATCTATTGTGCGAGAGAAGCGTTAGATGACGATATCCTTCTGATGCATGGCGATCTTGTTTTTGAGAACGAAGTGCTAGATATGGTTATGGCTAGCGAAAAAAGCTGTATGACGGTCAGTTCGACACTGCCGCTGCCAGAAAAAGACTTCAAGGCTGTCATTCGGAATGATCATATTGAAAAGGTAGGCATTGAATTTTACACGGACGCGATGGCTGCTCAGCCTTTGTATAAGCTGAACAAGTGCGATTGGTGGATATGGTTGGATCGAATCATTGAATTCTGCGAATCGGACCAGCGTAAATGCTATGCGGAGAACGCGTTTAACCAAGTGTCTGACAAGTGTGTGGTTTGTCCGCTGGACGTCCGTAATATGCTTTGCAGCGAAATTGACAATCCTGAAGATCTGGCAATTGTTTCAGCGCGTGTGAACGAGGTAGAAAACAGAACGGTATATATGTGCTTTTCCACGGATATTCTCCATAGCGGTCATTTTGCCATTATCAAGAAAGCCCGGCGGTTGGGAAAACTGATTATTGGAGTTCTGGCTGATGAGGCAGTTGCAGAATACAAGCGGCGTCCGATTCTGCCTTGTGAAGAAAGAATTGCAATATTTGAAAATATCGTCGGTGTCCTTCGTGTGGTTGTTCAGAAAGAACTGAGTTATAAAGGAAACCTAGAGAAATACAAGCCGACCTATGTTGTCCATGGAGATGACTGGTTGACTGGCATTCAGCGACCTGTCAGGGATGAAGTGGTTTCGGTATTGGCTACATATGGCGGAAAACTGATTGAGTATCCGTATTCCACGGACAAGAAGTACAAGGCCATGGAAGAACTCAAAAGCATCGAGAAGAAATAAAGAGGGGTTTGATATGTCCGCATTTTCTCCCGCGATGAGAAGAAGCAGGACGACATGCGCAGCGAGTAACATGCTGCTATGCCTGAGCTGGACAAGCGTATGATCCGTCACGTTCCCCTTGGCTTCCATGACTATAACTGTCTGCAGATGAACGCCTTCGCGGTGGTGTCCGATTCCGGCACGCTTCCCGAGGAGAGCAGCTTCTCCACCGGCATCGGCCATTCCTTCCCGGCAGTGCGCATTCGCACCTCCACCGAGCGTCTCGATGCGCTGGACAAGGGCTGCTTTGTGCCGGCAGGAATCGACGAAAAAGCCTTTTGCAGGCGGCGGACACCGCAGTTGATATAAACCTCAGCGACGATTATGACATCCCAGTACCGGACTACGTGGAGGAGAACGTCTCCACGAAGGTCGTGAAGATTATCCAGAGCTACACCGATGTGGTCAACAAGATGGTGTGGCGTAAGTTCTGATTAGGAGAGATACAGATACATGACTCGTGAATTTCAGCGGATGCTGCAGCTGGCTGCGATGGGTGCGACCAGCCATTCGATCGATGTGAACTGCTCGGATATCGATTGGAAAAAGATCGTTGACCTGGCCGGGAAGCAGAAAGTGACCGTGTATATTGCTCATGCACTGAAGGGCAGCAGGGTGCTTTCATGCCCTGATGAAATACGCAAACCGATGATCCAGAGAGCGCGCGGCATCGTGGTCCGCAATGCAATCAACAGAAGCGATATCATACGGCTGCTTGAAGACATGGAAGCAGCCGGCATTCACGCTGTTCTCCTGAAAGGGTACGCAATTGCCGATTGCTATGCCGTTCCCGAGTTCCGCACATCCTCCGATGCGGATATCTGGATCAATCCCAAGGACGAAGACCGTGCCTGTGAGTTCATGCAGAAGCAGGGCTTTTCCGTGGAACCCCGCTGGAAAAACGGTCATCATGCCGTTTGCCATCACCCGAGGTTGGGCTGTGTCGAGCTGCACGTCATCCTCTATGATGAGATCGTGGAGGAGGTGTGGTTCGGCAAGATGGACGGTTCGGAGTTTGTGACCGAGCCGCATCTTTCCGTTGATTCCAAAGACGGGCGGTATTATACGCTTGGATACACGGATCACTTCATCTTCCTCTCGCTGCACATGATTAAGCACTTCATTATCAGCGGTCTGACAGTTCAGATGATGATGGATGTGGCGCTGTATCTCAAGAAGCATAAATCCGAGATCGATGTTGATCGTTTCTGGAATACCATCAACAGCTTGCACTATGACAAGCTGCTCAACAGCATCCTGTGGGCAATGGTCAGATATTGCGGGTTCAACAAGGATGATCTGCCGGGAATCTGCGCAAAAGCGCCGGAACATGTAGATGTGATCCTGTCCGATCTTGAAGAAGGCGGCTGGATGGGTTACACAGATAAGGAAGCCCGCGAAGAGGGCTGGCATGAGTACAATCGGCAGAAGCTGATCAAGGATAAGTCCGATTTCCGGTATTTTGTATATATGGTCAGGTGGAAATGGGCACAGTACATGAGCGCGCTGTTCCCCAGCGTAAATCATTTGGCAAAACGATATCCTTATGTTCAGAAACATGCCTGGCTGATTCCCTATGCATGGACGCATCGTCTGGTTTTCAGGGGCGTTAATTCAGTTCGCCACGGAATATTGACCAACCAGATCGTTACCGATGAGAATTCAATCAACGAAACAGCGAAGACCAGAATCGACTTGTTCCGTAAGCTGGATATGATGTAAGCGCGGTATGAATTGATAGCAGGAAGGATACTTATGCTTTTCAAAGATAAATCCTTCGAGCCATGATCCCCTTCGAGTCCGGAGTCCAGGGGCGTGTACGGCGCTTTCTGAGGGTATGCCAGTTCGCGCAGATCATTGCGGACACGAAGGGCATGACCGACTCCCTGAGATCAGGTGCTTTTTTATGCCATTTTTCAGGTTCCTGCCCCACTCCCTATTCCATTTTTACCTGCGCCAAAGGCAAGCAAACCCTTGCGCCGGCCCACTTTCGGGACAAGGAGCTATCAGGTTCAGGCCGTGTCCGGACATGACAACGAGAACCGCCGCACATCTCAGATAGTCCGCGCCATCAAGTGCTTCGCCAAGCTGCAAGCGGCAAGCCGCCGCGGGCAAAAAGGCCACTAAAGAGCTGCAATAGATCTTGGAAAAAAAGAAAAAAAGAGATTTGAGAGCGAATCCGGTATAGTTAAGTTGGCACACTAAAAACTAAAAGAAAGACAGCCTCAAATCTCATGAACAGCGATGATCGAAAGCTACAATTCCGCAAACACCGCGCTCATTTGCAGATCAAACCTGCATGACCGGTTCTTCAAAATTGGTGACATAGCATGACACGGCGGTCTGAGCGCGACATAGAGGAAAGATAAAAACACACCCAAATCGGCAGAAGAAACGCATGGCAAGACAAAAAGGGAACCGCCCTTTGGGAAGTGATTCCCTTGAAAATCCTCGATTTTTGGATATTTATTACATGACAAATATCGATTATTTTGTGATAACGTACTAATTTTTTATTGCAAAAAATCCGGATTTTTGTTATAATACAAGTTGATCATATGCACGAAAAGAGGAACACAGTATGCAGAATTTTGCCGAACAGCTGAGTGCGGCGCGAAAGGAACGCCACATCACGCAGGAACAATTAGCGCTGGAGATGAATGTCTCCCGCACGACCATTTCCCGCTGGGAAAAAGGCATTATGATGCCTGATATTGATACCATCAAGCATCTGTCGAAGGTGCTGAACTATAATTTCTTCACGGTGGAGGGGTTGGCAGAAGAAGCGCAGACCGCGTCCGAGGCGGAGGAAATTCCCGCGCAGGCCGAGGAAAATACCGCGCAGGAAACAGCCGTTCACCAGACGGAAAGCACTCCCCGCAAAAGAAAATTTGTATTGCCCGCCGTGCTGGGTGCTGTCCTGCTGTGCGCTGTTCTGTTTGTTTGCCTCTTGACAAATCAGAAACCGGCTGACGAACCGGCGGTCACATACGAACCCTTTACCTATGCGTGGTATCAGCAGGAGCAAACGCCCGTGGAGGGACAGGCATTTGTCAGCATCACCATAGACGAAGATCCCGTTCCCGTGATTCATGACGCGGGATTTTCCGAGGAATTAGGATGGCTTTTCTGCTTCAAAATGGAAGAAGTGAACGGCGTTCCCTTTACGGTTGAAAAGATTACGTATCAGATGTTTGCATCAGAAACCCGATGTGACACGTGGACATACGAAGGCGAAGATATTCTGATGGCGTTTGGAAATCCGAACCTGTCAAACGGCAGGATTGCCGAATGGTGGGGAGGATTAAAATATCAGCCGATGAAAGGCGCGGCGATTGCCATTGAAGGAACTGATGCAAACGGAAACACTCTGACCTTTTACAGATTTGCGGAACTATCGCAGGAGATTCCCGAATAATTCATCATTACTCTTTTCGCCCCTTCGGGGGCGATTTTTTGCGTTTTCGGGCATGAAAAGTGCGAATGTGCGTGATTTGCACCTCGTTTCGGCAAAACGTGCGTGGTCTGCACGTGACTTTCTCCCTCTTGATAGGTAAGATTGAAGCATCACAGAGGAAAGAAGGGAGTTTCAATGCCGTCATACCTTGGCCGGATTGCGGCGGCGTTCCTTGGCGGTTTCCTGCTGGCGCTCTGGCAACGCAAGAATCACCATTCCCTGCGGGAGAACTTTGCAAGGGCATGTTGAAACTCCGGCTGCATTGAAAGTATATCCGGATCGTGCGATGAGCAATATTCGTTCTCTCATGTCTGCAGATCGGGAGTATCCTTTCCTTCCTGAATTGCAGGCATACTATAAAGATGTGGTAATGCTCTGAGTACATTTCTGAATTCAAAGACAGCTATTCCGGTTTTACAGGAAAACTTGACACGTATCCAAATCTTGCTCAAGCCAAATATGCGCATAATACGCCGAAGGTTCGTACTATCTGTAGCTATCGGGCGTTTGGCACGCTTAGGTCTTGGATAGGACTTGTCAGATTCTTATAAGTGCAAACGACGAATAAGCCTGCACAATCCTGATGTGAAATCAGATCTGTGCAGGCCTTTTGTATTTTACAGCTCCCAGCGTGCAAGCCAGTCGGAGAACCGGTAGTACACCTCGTAGAACTGATTATACAGGGTATCGTTATTGTTCAGAGTAAATTTATCTGTTGCTTCATCGTAGGTATATGCACCGCTGTTCAAGTCGGCAAGGGCGATATCCGCCTGCTTCTGCGCGGCTTCCACAATGGCGACCAAATCCTCCAATCCATCCGGGCTGATGGCACGGATGCGGGAGATCAGCCCGGGAAAGTATCCGGCGGCGTATTTGTCCGCATAGCCGTAGGGGCCGTCATCCTCCAAATAGTGCAGAACGTCTCCTGCGTAGAGGTTAAACGTCACAGTCGCACCGTTTTCGTCAACATAACTGCTTGTGTATTCTGTCCACTGGCACAGGAAGTGCAGATAATCGAACATGGCGCTCAGCTCATTGACGATGCCGTCCGTGGCGATGGCTTGCCACAGCGCATATTCCTCGGAGATTGCGGACAAATCCACCACTTCATAGGATGCGTCCGCGATGCGGTAATTGTAGGTGTATCCAAACTCGTCCACCATGTCCTCGACCACCATTGTGCCGGTGATCTGAATGGCCTGATCGGTGTACTGAAAGGCCTTGCCATCGGGGGCATACACGGCCATAGTATTGGAGAGCTGAGTGGTGTTGGGCAGGCAGAAGGGGCAGGACTGATAGGGCATGTTCATCAGATACATGAATTTGCCGCTGATGGGCGAAATGGTCGCCATGTAGCCGATGATCGTCACCCTTTGTCCGTTCAGCGTTTGGATTCGTTCAAAGCTCACCGCATCGCTGAAGTTCAGAGAAGTAACCGCGCCGGTGTTTTCTTCTTTGCCGCATGACGTCAGGCACAGAATCAGCGCCGGCAGCAGAAGGATTGATACGACCTTTTTCATTGTCAATCACCTCACGTATGCAGGCTGTCCTTGCGGGACATGGAGAGGATTCTTGCCATGGTGGGCAGTACGCTCAGCACGAATACCAGCGCCATGATGGCCCATTCCATTGGATACACAGCAGTGATATTCAGCACAATGCCCATCGACGAAACGAAGCTGCCCATCAGACCCAGACAGGCGTGGGACAGCAAAAGCGCCAGTACGGTGGAGATCAGGCCGATGACGCCGTTCTGGATCAGGTACAGCAGGCCGATCCGGCGCATGCTGATGCCGATCAGACGCATCAGGGCGATTTCCTTCTGCGCGTCGTACATGTTAAGCAATGTAATGACGGAGATGACAACGATGTTCATCAGCAAAATGATGGCGCACAGGATGTATACAATCTTCGTGGAAAGATCGACCTGTTCCAGCACTTCGCGCAGAACTGTGGAGGGATTAATGCACAGCAGCGATGCATTCGCGCCGTACACCTCCATCAGTTTGTAATAGTCGTTGAAGCTCTTGCTCTTGACGAGGATCGCGCACACATCGCCGCGACTGTGGTCGTGCTCTTCTGCGGCTTCGTCATGCGTTTCCTCTTTATCCGTGCCCGTCACATTGCTGTGCGCATCGGCATGGCTCATGGGTTCATCGGCTTCCTCATGAGAGTGCTCCTCTTCCCCATGCGCATGGCTGTCGTCCTCATGAGCAGTTTCTTCATCCTCGCGGATATGTGCTTCATCGGTATGTCCGTGATCGTGAACCGCCCAGACAGTTTCGCAGGCGGTGAAGATAACGTTATCGTAAGCCGTTCCGGTCTTTGCCAGGATGCCGACCACGGTCAGCGGATTCCCCTCATGGGCATGTCCGGTGCCGGTCAGGCCGTGAGAAGTGATCATGCTGTCGCCGAGGGCGAGGTCATAGCGCTTGGCTACGGCGCTGCCGATGACCGCTTCAAAGGGTTTGTCAAACATGTCGCCGGATTTCAGCCTCTTGCCTTCAAGGTAATCGGCACTGGTGCCGACGATCTTGGCGCCGTTGTAGCTGTCGCCCATGGTAAAGGGCACGACGGCATTGGTCCGCCCGCCGGATTGCAGCTCCTTAACGTATTTGTAGGAAATGGTACCGAGGGGTTCATCGGTGAAGAACATGGTGTTCATGGCAAGCTGGGTAGAGCTGCCTGCCGGGCCGATAATCATGTCATAGTATCCGGCGGTAGAGATGACGCCCTCTCTCACCTGTTGGGAAATGTTGAAGGCCAGCAGCGCGACACTGGCGGAAAGCACGATGGAAAGCGTGACCAGCACCACGCGGGCGCGGCGAACCAGCATGTTTTTCAGTGCAAACTTAAGCATGCTGTTCACCTCCCTTCACAGCGGAAGCGGTGACTTCGTTCATATCGATAACTTCGTCAAACAGCTCGCAGAGGCGATCATCATGGGTTACGCAGATGAGCGTTTTGCCCTTACCTGCGTTCAGCAGGGCTTCGGTGATTTTACGGCCGATGGCGTAGTTTAAGTTGCCGGTTGGTTCGTCTGCAAGGATGATCTCCGGCTGCTTGACCAGCGCGCGGGCGATGGCGACGCGCTGCTTTTCGCCGCCGGACAGGCGGGACGCCTGACGCTTCTTCAGCTTCAGAATGCCAAGCTGAAGAAGCAGCGCATCCATGCGGGACACATCCACCTTTTCCAGCTTCAGCACCTCGATGTTGTCCTGAACGGTCATTTCATCGATCAGCTTGAAATCCTGAAAGACGCAGCCGATTTTTGCGATGCGGAAAGCGTCCTTCTCCCGTTGGGATGCAGCCGCCATGTCCTTGTTATTGATGAGGATGCGTCCGCCGGTGGGCGAGAGCACACCGGAAATCATGTGCAGCAGCGTGGATTTGCCGCAGCCGGATGCGCCCAGCAGCACATAGGACTTGCCATCCTCAAAGCTCAGATCTCGGTATATAATATCCGATTCGTCGGAAAAATGCTTGCGCAGGTTTTCTATGCGGATCATGTTTGGTTCTCCTTCTGTCTTGATCGAAATGTGGCTTCAAAACAGAAGGGGCGAAGCATAAGCCCTGCATTCTTGATAAATAGACGTTCATATTCAATTCTCCTTCTGTTTTGATATGATTCGTGCAAAACAGAAGAAATCAATTCAGCAGTTTGACTTTCCGACGGACAGGTGTCCAATCCGGAATAAACCTACTTTCCGGTGAGCCGAAGCCAAAGCTGCGGCTTACGTCTCTGTACAGACCTGTCGTCACCGTCACAGCGGTCAGGCACAGGAACGATTCAAAGCTCTGCGTCAGCACCGTACAGATCGGGCATGCTGTCTGATGACAAACGTGGTCTGCATGGAGAATCAGAAGGGTACCGGAAAGAAGCGCCGTCGCACACAGCAGCAGCAACAGCAGCCATGCGATCTTGCGATTTTTCATAATCAGTCCCCTCTTTTGCTTTATTGGCTTGCGCCTGATGGTATTATATCATAAATTTTCAAACATTCAATGCACAGGCCATCAAACATCAAAGGCCTTGTCATGGCGCAGTCGCAGTTGCTCAGCGATCAAACAGCATGAACTCGTACAGGCGAATGGTACCCACCTCACCGTTATCCGGATCATAGCTGCGCAGCAGCAGATATCTTGCGCTTTGCGGACCAATGTCAAAAGAAACCATATCCTCATCGCAATAAGGCTGATAATCCACGCTCACCCAGTTCTCACCATCATTGGAAACCAACAATTCCCAGCAGACCACATTACCGTAATAGGGTTCCACGGTTTTTGTGTTGATCATCGTATAGGTATTAAACTGTTTTTCGCTTCCCAGGTCAATCACGATCCACTGAAGCGTTTCATCCATACCGTACTTTGAATTCGTCACATCGTATCGCGTGGAGCACCACTTGGTCCTAAGATCTCCGTCAATCAGCATCTCAGGCGCTTCATGCTCATTGACGTAGCCGGAAGCCGCAAAAACGGATGCGTCCGCGCACAGATTATAGCCATCCGTAACCGCTTCAAGCGGCTGAGCGGAATCCGTCGCGTGAACCGCATCTTCCCATTGCGGGTATTCCGGGTTTTCAATCCCGGGCAGATTTTCCGTAATGAAATTGTCCGGATATCCGGCAAAGCCAGTGAAGCACCATGTGCCTTTTTCAAGCTCATCGACAAACCGGAGCCTAAGCGCCTCTATGGTTTCGTACCCCGTAATGGCATATACGGTTTGGTTAATGGGCGTAGAAGGATCATAAGGATTGTCGCTCAGCGGCTCTCCCTCGTTTGCATGGATCAGCAGATGAATGGAATCGATCAGCCCGTATTCACGTGCGCCCGATTCACCGGGGATCGTGGGATACCGATAATCCATATAGGCAAAAAACCATTGGCTGTTTCCGTAGGACTGATATCCCCAGTCCATCCAGTCCTCCGCATATCGGGAGGAAGGCTCCATCTGATCCAGCGATATCCACTGATAATAGCGGAATCTTCCGTAATCAGCCATGTTCTCTACCCACCAGGAATTTTCATTGTATTCAATTTTGTCGCCGTATGACTGAACCATATGGGTCAGCTCATGCGAAAAATAGCCCCGATCCCGCGGCTTGCGGTTGACATAATCCACGCTGACAACCACACAATTGGAATACGCATACGCAACGCTTGTATGATCCTCTGCATCCGCCTTAAACAATACGGTTGCAGGCGATTGTTCCGTGCCCCAGCGGGCATACAGCCTCGGATAGGTGGTTTCAAACAAATCCGCCATCGAAGACTGGTACGTAAGCGTTTGAATGCGATCCCAATCCCCGTGAAAGATCAGATGGAATTCCTCTGCCTGCGCGCTTGCCAACAAACAAATCAGCGCAGTCATTGCCGCCAACCACTTTTTCATTGCCGTTTTCTCCTTTATGAAGACTGAACCTCAAACAAAATCGAATCGGGTTATACACATCAGGGGATGAAACCGTCCGGTTCCTCCCTATAAGCATGATAACTAAAAACAACAAGGAGCTTTGAAACCCCCTTGTTGTTTGATATCTTAGCCGAAGCAGCGCTTCCGCAGGCCTTTGAAGGCCTTGCCGCGGCGGGCTTCGTCCTTCGCCATTTCATCAAAACCTGCGCTGCGCCCGGTTTTGCACAGGGACTTCTCAATTAACTAAATTCGCCAAAACCCTTGTAATTCCTGCATGCAGAACCGATTTACAACGGATTTACCGCTTGAGGTTTGATGCATCAAAAAAGGGAACCGCCCTTTTCGGAATCATTCTCTTGACTTGTTTCGCCCCTTCGGTGGCGATTTTTTGCGTTTTAGGGCGTGAAAATGGCGAATGTGCGTAATTTGCACATCATTTCGGCAAAATGTGCGTGGTTTGCACGTGACTTTCTCCCTCTTAATCGGTAAGATTTAAGCATCACAGAGGAAAGAAGGGAGGTTCAATGCTGGCATATCTTGGCTGGATTGTGGCGGCGTTCCTTGGCGGCTTCCTGCTTGCGCTCCGGCTACGGAAAAAGCACCATTCCCTGCGGGAGAATTTTGCAAGGGTAGAGGCTTTCAAAGGGCGGGGTTATCGGGAAATTCTGACCATAGCGGGAGCAAAGCCGAACAGCATCATCCAACAGGCAAATGGAGACACGCTGAAAATCTGGCGGGAGGCGGGATATTCCATTTCCCTCACATTCGATAAGCAGGACATTTGCCTTGGCGTACAGGACGAACAATACTGACAAACGAAATAGAAAAACACAATGCGGAATACCATTGACGCCAAATTATGTGCCATTATCGTTCCTGATTTCTGCTGCATGCAGGCCGATAAACCCAATGAGATTATCATCAGCGCAGGCGGGCGTAAGCCGGACTGCAAAAAAACATCAAGGCCTGCTTTGATAAAGCGTTTGAAACGCAGATCATGCAGCAGGAGGGCGTGAAGAAGCTGCGGATCGCAGCCGCAAAGAAGCTCAGACCCGCAAAAGCACCCCGGACAGGACCGCACGGTACGAGAATGGCAAAACGAAATCAGCACGTACGAAATGTCCGTGCAAAGCCTGAAGCAGCGCATAGCGCATCGTCAGCCCGGCTGCATTGATCACGGTTCAGCCGCTGTTGTTTTCAGCGGCTCACACCCTTGCACTCCGGCAGGCAGACATCCGGTGTGCTGCCTTTACACCCATGAATTGCTGATGACGTGTTCCATCATGCATAAAATACAATGTCAATACAACAACAGGAGGATCGTAACATGGCTAAGGATCTGGCTTACAAACTCTGTCCCCGGTGTCGCAGGGGTTTCCTGAAACCCATCGGAGAACGGACCGGCGGTTTCAGCGGCAAAAAGGCAGCTGTCGGCGGCGTGCTGCTGGGGCCCGTCGGACTGGTGGCCGGCGCTCTCGGCCGAAGAAAAGTGACTTACATGTGCGATAAATGCAACTACACGATCGAAGCATGATAAAGGAGTTGTCTTGTTATGGAAAACACACTGGAACAGGGTCGGAAGCTGTATGACGAGGGTAAATATCAGGAAGCCATTCATGTAGCGCTGGAAGTCGTCAAGAGCGGGCAGGACGTCATGGAGGCAGACATGCTGGCCGCAAGCTGCGCTCTGAAGATGGCAGATCATCTGGATGAGAGTATGATCGAAAGCTACAAAAACGTCATTTACAAGGCGCTGGCGCTCACCAAAACATGGGACGAGTTTGTGACACTTTCCCAGCAGTATCGCAATGAAATGTGCGAGTGGCTCAGGGAACGTCTTCTCGCCTTAATCGCTCAGCACGAAGAGACCTTCCCGGCTCAGAAGTATGTATGGGATAAGGTTCTCGAAACACGGGGCAAGTTTCTGAAACTGAAACTCGAAATGGACCTCGCCTCCAAATTGCTGCCCAACGTTATCCGCATTGCCGGAAATCAGGCCGGCGCGACGGAAGAAGAGATTCAGGCTGATCTCAACAGGATCAAAGATCCCAGCGTGCCCGCTATGCAGAAGCTGAATCTTACCGCATCCAAAACATACAAGGCGTATCCCATTACCGATAACTACAACGCAGTTCAGGAGGAAGTAGAGCAGGCTGTCTTCGATACTGCGCTGCGCCTGTTCGAAGCTACTTACAATGACATCCTTGAAAACAACGTCATCCCCGGCGAGTATCTGAATGCCCGAAAGGACGAATGGGTCGCCGGGTTGCTCGCGCCCGTTGTGGATCTGGTCGGCGTAGTGCCCAAAGAAGGAACCGGCAAGGACGAACTGCGTCTGGAACGTCTGCACGTCATTGCGCAGGTGTATACAAAGCAGCTCGAACTGCAATACGTCGTCAACAACAGGCCCTCATTCGTCCTCAAAGGCGAAAACCGCCCCAAATACATCGGCAAACTGAAGCAGGTATACCAGGACATCAAAAAGCTGGACTCCGGCTTCCAGCCCCCGGACGTTGACGCCATGTTCACTCCACCTCCCGCACAGAGCCAGAAGAGCGGCGGCTGCTACGTAGCAACCTGCGTTTACGGCTCCTATGACTGCCCGCAGGTGTGGACGCTTCGCCGCTACCGCGACAACCTGCTGGCCAAGACGTGGTACGGGCGCGCATTCATCCGCACCTACTACGCGGTCAGCCCCACGCTGGTCAGGTGGTTCGGCCATACCGAATGGTTCAGAACGATGTGCAAGCCTCATCTGGATCACATGGTCAGCAAGCTGAACACAAACGGGTTCGAAGACACGCCCTATCGGGACAGGCAGTGGTAATACATCGCATTTCCTCCTCTTTCCGTGCTTTCGGGAGGAGGAGGAGTTTTTCAAAGTCAAAGAGTTTTACAGACCCTGCGAAAAGCACGGCAGTTACGCCGGGTCTTAAGCAGCAGTTCTTCAAAGCTCATGACATAGTGGTTGCAGCGCGGCATGGAAATGACATAGAGAAAGAGGAAAAACAGCGCCCGAACCGATCATATCAGCAGTAAAAATGGCGAATGTGCGTGGTTTGCACATCGTTTCGGCAAAAGTGCGCGGTCTGCACGTGACTTTCTTCCTCTTGAAAGGTAAGATTGAAGCATCACAGAGGAAAGAAGGGAGGTTCAATGCTGGCATATCTTGGCTGGATTGTGGCGGCGTTCCTTGGCGGCTTCCTGCTTGCGCTCCGGCTACGGAAATAGCACCATTCCCTGCGGGAGAATTTTGCAAGGGTAGAGGCTTTCAAAGGGCGGGGTTATCGGGAAATTCTGACCATAGCGGCAGCAAAGCCGAACAGCATCATCCAACAGGCAAATGGATATACGCTGAAAATCTGGCGGGAGGCGGGATATTCCATCTCCCTCACATTCGATAAGCAGGACATTTGCCTTGGCGTACAGGATGAACAATACTGACAGACGAAGATTGACAAACAACGGCAAACCGATTTGCCGGATCATATAAGCCTTTCCTGCCGGGATTTTGCTTGAAAAAGCAAAAGATGCAGCTGCAAGAGCGATTCGGCAGGCTGAAAATCTGCAAAGGCATGATATATGTTGGAATTTTGCAGCATATACAAGCCGCGCCGCGAATAACAGACCGCAATACAGGCGGCGTTACGGAGAGAATATGGGCAGATGAAGAATATTCCATCAAGCCCTCGTTCGACCGGCAGGATATTTGCCTTGGGGTGACAAACGATCACTTTTAGTCGATCAAGAAAGACTTTAGAAAGAAGGAATAATGTAATGAATAACAGTTTAGGGGTATTGTTATTCTCCGGGCATTTTGTAAATGAAAGCTGATTGACAGAAAAAATCGCTACACTTATAATTCAATACGAAAGACACCAAAATCAAAGACACCGCACCATTTTTTCGGCCGATTTTCAGCGAGGAAAGACACCAAAAAGACACCGAGGCATGAAAAGAGGCCAGCCCCTTGCGGGACTGA
>JAFQKQ010000083.1 GCA_017396845.1 Clostridia bacterium | reverse complement strand
TTTGGCTAATGGGTATACTTGCATTTCTCCAAATGACACGGCATCGTTGCGAAAAATAGTTCTATAGTTCATTCTTTTGGAAAAAATCAATATCTCTGCTATTCTCGACGCATCGGCGATTGTTGCCTGCCGTATCATAGTATTCATTCTCCTCCATCAGATTCAAGTTTATCGGCTGGTTTTAGCCCATGTCTTCATTCCAAATCTGTTTTCTCAGCAGAACTCAATTTCTCTCGCATACCCCTTATACCCGCCGCCGGTTATGTACTGCATTACGCCGGAGGGGAGGATGGATTCGGCGTTTTCGTGCATGTGACCGCCCAAGATTGCTTTGATGGACGGGCATGCGTATACATATTCAATGAATTTCAATGTTGCCCCGTCCGGCTTTTGCTGGCGGTAGCGGTAGTCGTCGTAAGGCTTTAAGAGGGGTTCGGGCGTACCGGTCAGGTATGCGCAGGGGAAGTGGAGATCGTCCATAATCAGGTGATACAGCTCGTCCGTGTGAAGCGGGCAATGGAGCATGAGAACGATCGGAAGTCCTTTTTCCGCTTCTTTTTTGAGCTTTTCAAGCTGAATAACTGTGAAACGGTAATAGGAATTGTCGACGGCGACAAAGTTTATGCCGCTCATTTCACGGCTTGCAAAGGTCAGATCGTTTCTAAAATGCTTCTGAACGAAATCGTAGGACTGCATTTTATAGGCCTCGTCCTCAAACGCTTCGCCAACATACAGACTGAATTCGTGGTTTCCAACCGCCATAAAATAATCTATGTCCTTGAAAAGTGTTTCGGCGGTTTCGAGATTTTTGTGCGATACAAAGTCGATCAGATCGCCCGTATGGAGAATAGGAAGGCGGTTTTCCTTCGCGTAGGCGAGCTGCTCGGTTATGTGAAGCATAACACCCTTTCCTGCGGAGTCAAATTCCCTCTGCCGCCTTTGAGCCAAACGATTCTTTCTTTCGTCGTCTCGGCTATCCGCCAGGGATAGGTGATTGTCTGATAAATGCAAAGCGCGAAAAGGCGCGTCAAGACCGATTGGAATGCGTGTAAGCGTTGGATTCATAATATCCTCCCGGAATATATAAACAGCCGCTGCGTGATTTTGCAGCGGCCCTAATTTTACCTGAATTATTTCTTCTCAGCGAAATAGGCGTTGAGCTTTTCAACCAGCTCGTCCGCGCTTACGCCGTGAGCGGCGCAGGCCATTTCGATGGATTCTGCGGTGGCATGGGGGCAGGTCAGGCAATGCATGCCGAAGGACATGAAAACGGGCGCGCAGCCGCGGTCCATTCTTAATACCTCGCCGATAGACATCTGCTTATTGATCATAGTCTGTTTTCCTCCTTTCGAACAATCGAATCTATTTATATATTACACGTTTTCCTGCCTTTATGCAATAAGCTTCTGAATTTTAATCTTTCACAATTTGAGAAAATATGTATATCGTTTGTCACCTTCGCGCATACTCTTTATCATCACGCTTTATCAGGAGGGAAAAATTATGACTGAGCAGGCACTTAGAAGCAGCCGCCGCGCCGGCTGGAGCGATAAAGAAAACGATATGCTTTGGGAAACTGCGGATGAAGCGCACAAAGCGGGTTTGCCATTAAAGGCGGTGTTTGAAAGCATCGCGGAAAAAACAGGCCGCCGCCCCAACAGCATCCGAAACTATTATTATGCGCAGGTCCGGCGCAAAACCGGCGAAGGCAGCGTACCTGCCCGGTTTGTGCCCTTTACGGAGGACGAGGTGGAATGGCTGATTAAACAGGTGCTCATCGGCAGAAGCGAAGGAATGAGCGTTCGCGCATGCCTTCAGAAGCTATCGGGCGGCGATCACAGCCTCACGCTTCGCTATCAGAACAAATACAGGGCGATTCTAAAAAGCCGTCCCGAATATGTCAAAAAGCTCGTGGACGAATTAAACAGCGAGGGCGTTACATGCACCCAGCCCCAGGTGAACCACCGGATGCGCGTGACGACCGATGAAGCCACGCGGAAGATGAACGAAAGCGCTTATCGCGCAGGAGACGGCGAAATCGTCCGCGCATGCGAAACG
>JAFQKQ010000082.1 GCA_017396845.1 Clostridia bacterium | reverse complement strand
TGGTGAAGTTAATGAGCTCGGTTACGTTGGACTCCCAGTCGCCCTTCTGGATCTGGGTGATCTTGCAGTTGTAGGTAGCCTCGAGCCAGTCACGGTAGTCATACTGAGCCTGCTGTTCATCAGTGGGCTCGGCTACGCGATCAGCACTTGCGGTCCAATAGTCGTAGATGTAGATCTGTGCGCCACCAAAGTCTACGCCTGCTTTGATCTCAGGGTATCCTTCGGGAGCTTCCGCCAGCACGTTTGCGCATGCAAGCAGCATCATGAGGGAAAGGAGCATTGCGACCAGTTTCTTCATAATGGGATCCTCCTAAATAATATTTCTACATGCATGATTTCTCATGCACACAGATTCGATTTTACGGGGCGCCGCGATAGCGTTGATGCTTCAGGCAGGCGCTCATATACACTTTGTGCTTCAAGCCGGCTGTCTGCGGCCACCCTGCGGCTCTCACAAGCCGCCTCCCCTCCTCCCGGAAGGGCAGCAAGAGGCCTGTGAATCACCCGTTTTTTTATATCAACAGTTGATTTACGCAGCATACCCGAGCGCATGGACTTATGAAGGATTCATTCCCCGGAAAGCAGCTGCGCTGATCCGGGCAATCCCGTTTCTTATTCCTTCGTACCGGACATCGCGATACTCTCTACAAAGGTTCTCTGGGTGAAGATGTAGAGAATAATCAGCGGGATGCAGCAGACCAGAATGCCGATGGATACCAGCTGCATCTGTCTGCCGACCGGCACGATAGTGGGCTTTCCGGACTCCGTAGAGAAGTAGTAATTCATACGGGTAAGGATTGTGGAAAGCTCGTTAGAGTAGATAGAATAGTTGGACAGGAAGTTTCTGGTGTAGAAAAGATCCGTCCACTGCCATACGAAGGAGAAAAGGAAACAGCTGAGAATTGTGGGTTTGGCGTCGGGCAGCATGATCTTCACAAAGGTTCTGAGCGTTTTGCAGCCGTCCACATACGCCGCTTCTTCCAGAGACTTGGGTATGCCCCTGAAATACTGCCTGAGCATGTAGATGTACAAACCGTTTTTAAGACCCATGCAGGTTAAGCTCATCAGGCTGTAGGGAACCAATGAACCATGAAGGTTTATACCCTTGCCGGTAAAGTGCTTAAAGATACCCAGAATGTCGAAGTTTACGAAGTTCATGTACAAAGCCGTTGCGATGGTCTGCGGCGGTACGATGATGGTTACGATGACGCAGCCGAACCAAAGCTTCTTAAGCGGGAAATCGAATCTTGCAAAGCCATAACCTACGAGCGTACATGCGATAACCTGAAGCGCAGACACCAGCGTGCACGTCCAGATTGTATTGAGCATGGACTTGGGAAGGTTGGTAAGATCGGCAACGATTCTGTAGTTATCAAAGGTAACTTCCCTCGGAAGAAGGATTACGGTAGAATCGTACAGATCGCGTTCCGTCATGAGTGAGGTGGAAAACCTCGTCAGAAGGGGCTGAATGATCATGAAGCACAAGCCGAACAAAAGCAGCGCGCGAACAAAGGAAACTACAATGCGGGAAACTCGATTTCTTAAGAGGTAGCCGCCGGACTGACGGTTAGCCTCCCAGAAACTGCGCTTTCTGATGATTTCGGTTTTATTAGTCTTCATAGTAGTGCACCCCCCTGGTGATGATGACGGAGCTCACTGCAATGAATGAGAGGGCAATTGCGAAGTAAATCCAGCTCATCGCAGCACTTTCGCCAAAGCGAACCTGCTTGTACATAACCTCGTTGATCAGCTCCATAACCTTGTTATCGTTCTTCATGAAGAAGTCGATAATGGTGTAGATGCAGTTGACAAGAAGCAGCGGGCTGACCATGGGGAACGTGATCTTCCAGAAGGATTCCCACGCGGTACAGCCTTCCATGTCTGCCGCCTCATACAGAGAAGGCGAAATGGCCTGAAGACCGGACAGGAATACGATGATCTGTATACCGCTGGCCATTACTATGTCGTAGATGGCGTCAATCATGTCAAAGAGTATTTGGAATACGCTTCCGGCAACGCCGGATACGGACAGAAGTTCCTGAAGCGTTTCCGATATATTGATACCGGAGGAGGACGACAGCTCTTCTGCAACCGACTCGATCATCGTAATTTCCTGGTTGGAACCGATCTGCGCTTCAATGCCGGGCAGAACACCGGAGGCGAGGATTACCGGCAGGAAGAAGATTGCGCGGGCAGCGGTTCTGCCCTTGAAATTCTGGTTCAGAATAACCGCGATAACGAAGCTCAGAACCAGTGTCGATATGGCGTTGATCGCCATTCTGCCGATTTCGTCCACGAGGAAAGTGTTGAACTCCGGGTCTACGCTGAGCGCATATTTATAGTTCGTAAATCCGATAAACTGGCTTTCGTAGCCGCTTCCGCGGACGATGGTAACGGATGAGAAGCTCATCATAAGCGACTCGACGAGCGGCCCGATCATGAACACGAGGAAGCCGATGATGAACGGAAGCACAAACATCGTGCCGATTCGGGCGTTCCTGGAGCGCATGGAACTGAAGGTTTCGTTGCTCTTTCTGGGCGTCTTTATCAAAGACTGATAACCGTCGGTTTCGTTTCTATCTCTGAGCGCCTCTTTCAAAAACTGATCCGGCTTTATTTCGGTTTTCTGTTCTAATAAGACGCTGTTCTTTCTATGCGACTCGTAAAACCATCGTTTCAAAGGCTCAACAGGCACATAGGTCAAAAAGATCTCTTTCAGAGTCCAGCGTCTGACGCCGCCCTTCATTTTTGCCTTAGCCATTACCGGTCACCCCCTGCAACAAAGTAGCTGCGCGCAGGTACAACGTTCTTTTCAACCGTGCAATCCTCAAATCCATAGTTGACATAAACGCTTCTGCCGTCCGCATAGGTCGTAACCGTAACGTCGCCCAGAATCTCGTGATCAACGATCTCAATCTGGTTCAGACCCTTCATGCTGGTCTGATAATCGTTTACGATCTTCTTAACATCCTCCGCCCAATCGGTGTAATATGCACCGTAGAGGCCAGAATGATAGGTTTCCTGAACGATCTTGGCGTCCTCTGCCATGAACGTGAAGTTCAGACCCGCGCCGTACTGAACGCAGTTGAGAAGCTCGGTTTCCCAATCCTGAGAAATGTTGATGGGAAGTCCCGTATATTCAACATTTCCATGCAGCGCAATCTGATAGAACGGTACGGACGCATCCAGAATGGAATATGCTGTGCCGTCCAGATCCATGTCGGTAATCCTGTCCGCATAGGGAATCGCGAAATCGAAACCTTCTTTGATCAGAACAAGCTGACCCTTATCCTTTGCTTCCTTCAGGGTTTCGATGTTCATCTGCTTCACCTGCTCGCGGGTGACAAGCGCCTTGGGATTGTAGTCCGCGCTCAGGAGGCTGCCGATATCGCGGAATGCGACGCCGCAAGCATCCATTTCGTCGAGCTTTTCTATGAGATTGCTGGCCATTTGACCGGCATACTCAGGACTCGTCAGCTGGAAGGAATCCTTCCAATCCACAGGCAGATAGATTACAAAGGAGTACGGCTCAATCTCGACCTGTTCACGGGTAGCATAGCGAGCAGAGTCGTTAAAGGGAGAGAAGCCGCGAAGTATGCCGCTGTCATAGGCAAAGCAGCTGATTCCGTCAAAGTACAGCGGAATACCGTTTTCTTCGGCGCTTTCAATCAGCTCAAGCATGTCCTCTTCCCCGCCGAGCTGCTTAACTACCTTGATCTTGTCAAAAACTCTTTGGTTCACGCCGCCGTTTGCCCATCCCGAGAAGCGGACGCTGAGATTATGAATGTTGTTTGCCCGGAGGTCTTCAATGATCGTCTGCGCGTCGTCAAAGGTGGTGGCGGCAACGGAAGAGTCTACGGGCGTGCCGAACTTAATGACGGTCTTGCTGATTGCGCCGACCAGTTCAACGTTTACCGGCAAATCCTCATCTTCATTGATCCGGTTAAGCTCGGGATACACGCTCTTCAGATATTCTCCGTAGGTCTTCGCCATATCGACATAGCTGTCGCTTTCTGCAAAGCAGTATCTCTGAACGATCGTGTCCTCGGGGATCTGCTTTTCAAACATCTTAACGATAGCGGCCGTCTTGGCGGAAACATTGTATTCTTCGCCGTGAATGACATGGTATTTGGCGTTTGCGTAGTTATAGCTGTTATAGCGCATACTTACATCGGCCTGAATACCTGCATAGGAAGTCGCACCCTCGATCACGCAGATGAAGGAACCGCCGTTGCCGGTCATGCCGAACACGGGGAACAGCGCCTGCGTCTCGGAAATAACTTCCTTTCGCTTCATCGCGTAATCCCAGCCGTACATGTTGGCAAAATAGCTGTTCTGCTTAATTTTTCCGTTGTTGTAGTTGATGAGCGCGCCGCCGCCCTCGGGCACCAGCATGAAGCCTTCCTGATCAAGACCCGCCGCACCGAACATGGGAAGCACGGTCACATAGGTCAAAGGATAATCGCTGCGGTAGCGCATATCCTGCATGGGAACGCTTACGACAAAATCTTCGCCGTCCAGGCGGTATTCCATCGTCACGTTGAATACGGGCTCTTCGCTCTCCTTCTTGCCCGCGATCAGCTGCTGATCCAGTTCATATTCCGCCTGATTGTATCCGAGAGATGCGAACACCTTTTCAGCGTTTTCTTTGTTGCTTGCGGAGATATTGGACTTCATAATGTAGAGCTCCTGCTCTGCAAGCGACGGATACAGCGCCAGCATCGCATCCTTTTCGTCAGCGCTGAGCTTGTCAAGAGATGCGGGCGTCTGCTTGGAATAGTAACCGCCAACCTTTTTCTTGTCCTTACCGCTCATCATGTCGGTGTACATCTTGTACCTTTCGGCGGTGATGGCATAAGGAATTACGTATACCTTTTCGATCTGACCGATCGCGTAGGTTACTCTGATCGCTCCGTCCTCCGTGATCTCATAGGAAAAGTTGCCGTTTTCGATCGAGTACTGATAGTTGTTTCTTTCAATATCGGTACCGCCGGAGGGAGAGTAATAGAGCAGCATCGTAGACTGCAATACGCCCTTGTTGGTGGATACGGCCTTCGTATCGCTTGCTGCATCCGCAGGATTCGAACGCCATACGCGGCCGGTGTCCTTTTCGGTGACAGTAAACTGCGTGGTATCGGGATCCATCTCAAAAAGGAGATGCTCGTTTTCCATCTTAAGGGATTCTTTGTCCATATCTCCTTCATAGAAGAAAATCTCGGGCGGATCGAGCTCTTCCGTTTCCTGAGGCGCATACAGAGGGATTCCGACAAAAATCACAAACACCGCCAGCGCAGCCAATAGAATCAGCCACGGAAGCAAACGAATGAAAATCGACTTTTGCTTTTTCATCGTCACACCCCTCCTTAGTGAAGTCTAAAGACAATCTCGCGATACAGCGAAACGAAATACGCCGCTGCGTCGCTCAAAAGGCTAAAGAATACCAGAATGAGGAACAGAATTACAAGCGCGCCGAAAATGGTGACGAACAGGAAGATGATCGCCTTTCCGGGTGTATAATCGTGCACCTGCATGAGCGCGACGAACACCAGAAATACCGGCCAGATTACAGAAATTCCGGCAAGCACGTTGTAATAGGCAAACTCGTCAAAGGAGATTGCATGGCTGATGAGCACCAGCGGAAGCTGAATCAGGAAATACGGCACAAGCGCATAGCACAGCGCCATATAGATATCCTTGAAATAGCCTTTTCCGTCAAAGAGCGTAGAAAGCGCCCAGTTGGAGATACAGATGATGATAAACGGAAGAAGAATGGACGCGCACTGCTCATAGATATTGATGTACTGAATCGGCGCAGTAATGAACTGGAAGTTCGTATACATGAGCCTTAAAATATACGTAATCAGAAACAGCGCGAGAAACGTGTGCGCAGCCATAAGGCTTCCGCGTTTTTCATGCACCAGATCCCAGAATCCGTCGAAGGGGTGGAAGATTACATGCTTTGCGTATTTTACGGAGGCGATGTAGCGCTGAAAGCGCGTTTCGCCTTTAGCGTCCAGCTTTTTTACGCTCATATTCCTGCACCTCCCATTTCATGTTGCGGATTCTCCGAATAATCAGCGGCACAATCAGAAGAACGGCAAGCACCGCAACGATCCAGCCGATATTGCCCTCGATCTTTTCCTTGCGGTAATAGCGATAGGCTCTGCCGTAGTTTTCCTGATCATATGCCATCTTGAAATATTCCATGGCTTCTTCAAATTCTTCCTGACGCATGAGCGCTCGGCCGATTCCGATGAAGGCCAGGTTATAGTTGGCATTGAGCTTCAGTACCTTTCTCCAGGTGTCTGCGCTTTCGTCGTAATCGCCCTTGAGATACTGGTCGGTGGCTTCAAAGATCAGGTTGCCGTAATCGGTGGGCTTGAATACCGTGATCGTGCAGCCGAGTTCGTCCAAGCAGTAGAGATCTCGGCCCATATGCTCAATGGAAGCAGCGCCGGTAAACGTACCTTCCACATTTCCCTTCGTACCGAACGCCCAGAGAAGAATTCCCTGACTGTCATAGCCGAACATGCGTCCGCGGGTGCGGTCGAAGGCAACATAGATATCGTTTTCAAGCACCGTAATATCGCGGAATTTGCTGGGGCCGTATTCGATGGACTGCTCTTCCCAGTAGATATCGCCGATCGGCGGCAGCCAGCCGTTTTTGACCAGAATATCATTTCCGATGCTGTTCAAGCGGCGGATGGGCTTTGCGTTGTCCCAGATGAGGTCGTATTCGGAGAATACAGCGTTCGTGGCATAGATGAAACCCTCGTCATCAATTGCGATATTGCTGTATTCGGTGGGAACAAAGGCCACCTGCTGCGCCCTTTGCGCTTTCGATGTGAAAAACGTCTTCCAGATGTATTCCGCCATCGTGTATGTAACCGGGTTCGCGCCGATAAAGCCGGCAAACGAGCCGTCCGCTTCATACTTGATGAGACCCTTGTTTACATTGGTGGCAAGCGTATACACGCGCCCGGACACGTCTACAACCAGTCGGCTGGGCAGGAAATCACCCTGATCGAAGGTGGTATCCTGCGGCTTTGTAAAGCTCATAAGGAAGTTCAAATCCTTATCGGCTTTTACAATGCGCTGATTGCCGGTATCGCAAATGTAAATCGTACCGTTTTCATCGACAAACATGTCGCTGGGCGCTACCAGATTGGAGGGCATCGCACCGTAAATGGTATCGATAATCCGCGTAAGTACGAACTCTTTCCCCTGTCTTTCAATTTCGAGCACTCGGTTGTTGCCGGTATCGGCTACATATATGAAACTGTCCCTGATATACAAACTCTCCGGCTTGTTCATGGGCGTTTCAAGTCCCAGCGTGCTTGAATATATGACCTGCTCAACGCGGTACGCATCGGGCATTTCGATTTCATCCTGCCAATAATCGTAATTGTAGGTATAAGTGGTAAAGTTACCATCCTCGCTGGCGAACGCTGCAAATGAAGGAAGCAGCATCACGAATGCAAGGAACACCGTCAGTACCCTTGCCAATGATTTCACCGTCTAATCCCCCCTGTCGAAATTCAAACGCATTCGTCCATCTTTAGTCCTTCAGACCGGAGCTCGCCATGGTTTCCAGAATGCGGCTCTGCGACAGGATGAAGATCGTAATGGGCACCAGCATAACGATGACCGTAACCGCCGCCGCCTGACCGGTGCGGGCAATACCGCCGGCCTGGATTTGCTGAAGCGCGTAGACGAGCGTCTTTTTCGCTTCGGAGTAAATAACCGTGGATGCGTTGGTATTCCACAGACTCTGAACGGAGAAGATGATAATCGTAAGCCACGCCGGCTTTACGTTCGGCATGATAATGCTCCAGAATACGCGGAACTCGCCCGCGCCGTCCAGATGCGCAGCTTCGATCAGAGACATCGGAAGCCCTTCCATGAACTGCTTCATGAGGAACAATCCGATCGGCGCGGCAAACGCCGGGAGAATGATTGCCCAATAGGTATCGATCATATTGAGCTTGCTCATGATTACATAGTTCGGAATACCGGTAACGTAACCGGAGAACATGAGCGCGGTAACGACGATTGAGAAGAAGATCTTCCCGCCCGGGAAATCGTACTTGGAAAGTACGAATGCCGCCATGGACGCGATCAGCACGTGACCGCCGGTACCGATCAGCGTGATCAGAACGGTATTCACCAGATACCTTGAAAACGGAACAAAGCTCTGGGACATGGTGACGAACAGATCAGAGAAGTTATCAAAGGTAGGCTGTCTGGGGAAAACCGTCGGCGGGAAGCGGAACAACTCGTCAAGAGGCTTAAGAGACGCGCCCACCGAGAATACCAGCGGGAACACCATGGCGATGGCCACGATGAATAGCATGATATAAATTCCGATATCGCCCCATATACTGCGGTTGGGCTTTCTGCGTTTGGGCGCGAGCAGCTTAATCACAGCAAAAGCGGTATAGATGATTCCTGCAACGATTGCGATAATTTTTCCAAGCTTGTAGAAGCCGCCGAATGCCGCATCCTTCGGCGCGCCGCTTTCCTCTTCGGCTGCAGCCGTTTCGGCGCCCGCTTCGGCCTCTGGCGCGGTCTCTTCAATAATTACCGCCGGTTCCTGTATTTCTCCCGATGCTTCAAGCGTCAGCTCGTATTCTTCAATAACGCCGAAGCGGTAATCGCATACGATGAACAGCGCGGCCAGCATTGCAAGCACGACCAGCGAAATAATCAGAAAGCGCATCTTATTAAGCGGCGGCTTTTCCGGCTGAATTTCACCCAGTCGAACCATCTGCTCATGCAGTATGTCTCCTCGGGATTTTTTGGCGGGTTTCTGCACGTTTAACTGATTCATCATGCTCAGCTGCCCACCTTTCTCAGCATCGACTGAATTGCCTTATTGCAAAGGATCATAACAAGGAACAGAACCGTAGCGATTGCGGACGCGTAACCCATCTCAAAGCGCGAGAAACCGTAGTCAAACAGGTGCGTTACGATAGTTCGGGCCGCGTAGTCGGTACTCGGGTAACCGGCGAGCGCTCTGGGAACATCGCACACGTTAAACGCCTGAGTGATCGACATAACCGCGCCGAAAAGAAGCATCGGTCTCATGCTGGGAAGCGTGATATACCAAAGCTCCTGCCAGCGGTTTCTTACGCCGTCGACATATCCTGCTTCGTACATGCTTCTGTCAACGCCCTGAAGACCGGCAACGAATGAAAGGAAGCCCGTGCCCATGCTCATCCAAAGGATGACGATGATGATAACCGTCAGCATGTAATTGGGGTCCGTGAGCCAGAGAATCGGCGAATCAACCAGGCCAAACTCTACCAGGAAAGAGTTCAGATAGCCGTAAACATCGCCTCTGAAGATGATGGAGAAGATGTAGAATACGTTTCCGGCGATGGACGGCGCGTAGAATACTACAACCGCAACCGCGCGGATCCACTTGGGAAGCTCATTGATGAACCACGCAAACAGGAAGGAAAGTATGTATCCGATCGGTCCTGTGATCACCGCGATGACCAGCGTGTTCTTAATGGCGGTCAAGAATACCTCGTCCTGCAGAAACAGGTTGATGTAGTTCTGAAAACCGACAAGCTGCGGCTTTTCCAAAATATTATACTGGGTAAAGCTATAATATATGGAAGTACAGATGGGAAGGATGAAGAAGGTCGTAAACAGAATTGCGTAAGGCAGCAGAAACAGATAGCATACCTTCATGCGTTTGGCCTTGGCGAAGTTATACTGCATACTTTCGCGCTTCATGCTCAGGAACGCTTTGAAATTCGATTTCAACTGACATCAACTTCCTTTCCTTATTATTCCAGCGGTAAGCCGAATTCTTTGCGTTTGATTCGGATTTCCTCGTTGATGGTCCTTGCATAGGTCAAAAGCGTTTCGCGCGCATCCTCCTTGGTATTGATAACACGGCGGATGGCGTTGGTCATGTGGCGCGTGGTGGAGTAGCCGCCGGCGATCTCGCGGAAGCCTACCGTCCACTGCATCTGCTCTTTGAGAACCTTCAGCTGATCGCCGCCCCACGCCAGCTGTTCAAGCGCGTCGCGGTTAGCGGTGGTGTATCTGGCGGAGGAACCGAGAATGCTTTCGATTTCGCGGCCGAAGCGCACCTGCGCGTCCGCGCTTACCCACCACTTCATGAACTCCCAAGCGTTTTCCTTTACGCGTTCATTGTCCGTTGCAATCATCATGCAGCTAAGACCCTGCGCGTGAACCGAGCGGTCGATGTATTCCTTTCCGCTTTCATCAGTTCTGACAGTGCCCGGGAAAAGCGTGAAGTCCCAAAGGTTTCTGATTTCGGGAGCGGATACAACCAGCGTATTGTATACGCTGTAGTTTGCAATACCGATCGGCATTTCACCGGAACGGAAGCGGCTTACAAAGTCGAATACCGTGGGAAGGCTGTAGTCGTTGTAAAGAGAAGTATAGAGCTTAAACGCTTCTACGCCGCTTTCTTCGTCGATCAGCGTCTTTTTGCCGTCCGCATCGTAGATCGATCCGCCGTTCTGGTAGATCAGGGAGTTGAGAATGGAAAGGTCTACCGTCGCGATATCGGGATAGGTAATACCCACTGACATGTTGTTTCCCTGAATAGTGGGAAGCAGCGCAATCAGATCGTCCCATGTATCCGGCGGCTGTACGCCCATTTCTTCCAGCACATCGGTTCTGTAGAAGAGTACCGAGAATTCCTGAGTTTCGGGAAGCGCGTAGATGCCGCCGTTGTATTCTGCGGGCAGAAGCGCGCTCTCATAGAAGGGCTTTACAACCTCATCAAAGTCTTCAAACTGGGTGAGATCCTCTGCCGCGTTTCGCATTGCGTAGTTTACCGGGAACCAGGAGCCAAGCGACAATACGACGTCCGGGCCGTTTCCGGCGACAACTGCGGTAAGAAGGGTATCTGCGATAACCAGTTTTACATTTACCTTGATCTCTCGTCCGTTTTCCCTGGTCATCGGCGTAAACGTATCGTCGATCATCGTCTTAAGAACGGTACTCTGATCGCGGCCGGTCACGATCCATACCTCGATCAGGTCTTCGCTCTCGCCCTCTTCGAACTTATCGCCCAAAGAGTTGTAATCTACAAAATAAGAAGTTGCGCAGGAGCGTATTTCGTGCAATGCCTTCTGGAAGAAACCGTCCCTCGCCTTGGGAACATCGTAATCGGCGCCGCTCACAACGATCAAGTCGATATCCAGCTTCGTCTCGGACATGTTCTGCATGGCGGTGCCCAGGGACGTGATATTGTCTTTGAAGTTTGTGAACTGCTGCGTAATGCGGTCGTTGTTTCTTACAAAGCGCTCCAGCTGCGCTGCCAGCGTCTGGGCAACCGCCACGCGGTCGCTCTTTTGTCCCGTGATGGCTACGGTATCGTCTACCAGCTTATAAAGTCTCTTGCTCTCAAGATCCATCGCCTCGATAACCTCGGGATATACCTTGGCAAGGTTGTAATCGCGGAAGTGATCAGGATTTACGCCGGTTAATACCAGAATCTTTCTGTAGATCAGGTTGAGCCTGTAAATGCTCTCTTCGATCTGCTCAAGAATCGGACCCATTTCGCCCAGCGTCGCCTCCAGACGAACGGTGTGCTTGCCCTTTTCCAGATAGAAGTTATAGGCTTCCCCGTTTGCGTCCGAAAGCGTATAAACCTCCCAAGCGGTATTATAATCGAAGGAAATCACCGACGCCTCTTCAAACGGAATCTCTCCGTCCAGATAGAGCGTTCTTGCGGAAACGGAGCCGCGCTGATAGGACTGTCTCGCTTTTACGGAAATATTGTAATATCCGTCCTCCGGCACTTCGAACTCCCATTCAATCCACTGGCCTGCCGTGCGCCACGGATCGCCGCCGATGTAATTGAGGATGGTGTTCTTTACGCTGTAGGGCTCGGTATCGGGAGAGGAACGATCGTATCTTGCATAGAGCGACGGCGTCGAACGCAGATATGCATCCTCGCCCTGAATCGTCGTCTGCCATTTCTTTGCTTCCTCAGACATTTCAACAGCGGGAAGCGACGCGAGATATTCTTCATAGGATACGTTTCTTTCAATCGGCATCAGCTTGATTTCGCGAATCATCATGGGCTCGTTAATGCCCTTTAAAGTGACGGTGTTTTCGCCCTTTTTGAAATAGAACCGATACGGATCAACGTTATATCCCATATCGTCCTTCAGATACATCTTCTGCCAACCGAATACTTCCATCTGAGAGGGGCGTACATCATTGCCCTGATTGTCCTGTTTCACTTCCCCTGCGTCCGTCCAGAGGCGGTTAAAGCAAAGCGCGCCGGCTCCGGAAAAGGGCAGCTCACCGTTAATGTACAGCTCTCGTTCGATATCCACGCCGCGGGACTGAACCGCAAGGTAATCAAGCATGATGGTATACATGCCCGCTTCCTCAACGTTTACCGTCCAAGTTACGGAGGACTCGTCCGAAGTGTACACGCAGGGATTGCCGTTTTCGTCCGTGCGCGCTTCGCCATCGCCGGTAAATGCGGCGATGTCCGTATTGATTTCATTAACGCCAAGCTTATCAGACGCATGCTTTCTTAAATAAGCATCGTATGTATCGCTGCGCCCGATACCCGAGACGTCCGTCGTAAGATCGGCGCCTTCATACTTCGCCTGGAAATTCTCGCTTCCGCCGCCAAGCAGCGCGATTAATCCGATAATCAGCGCAAGGCAGGCTACCACAATCAAAGCATTACGACACTTTTTCCACATAAAAAACGCCCCTTCGATTTTCCGTTTTCGCGAGAGAACGCGGGCTTTGGCGCCCATGAATCCATAATACTATAGCACAAATAATGTACATATTCTAATACAAATTACTTCCAATGTCAACCTGTTTCAGAAAACGTTTTAGTTATTACATGCTTTAATCACAAATTTTTATTATCTTCGTTATTAGGAAGGACTCATTTGTTTTATGTCGAAGTAATGAGATGCGATTCCCGAAATCCCTATGACTCCCGAGGCTTCAGAAAAGGAGACGATTTCATGAAAAAGAGCATTACGATAAACACATCAAGCGCCGCATCCTTTAAAAACCATGCATCATTTTGCATCGGAACCGGAAGAATGGGGCTTGCGCTTCAGGAGGAGTATCAGAAGCAGCTTTCTTACGTTCAATCCGGCGCACGCTTTTCCCACATACGCGGTCACGGTCTTTTTTCGGATGATATGGCGATATATCATAACTTTACGAACAAGGACGGCGAAGAAACGGAAAGTTATTGCTTTACATACCTTGACCGCGTAATGGATTCATACCTCGAAAAGGGGCTTAAGCCGTTTCTTGAGCTCGGTTTTATGCCGAAGAACATGGCCTCCGGCACGCAGACCGTATTCTACTGGCAGGGAAACGTAACGCCGCCCAAGGACGATGAAAAATGGATCCGCCTTGTAAAGACCACGCTTACCCATCTGATCGACCGCTACGGCGAGGAAGAAGCGGTTACATGGCCGATCGAGGTATGGAACGAGCCGAATCTGCCCGTGTTCTGGGAGAATGCGGACAAAGCAAAATATCTCCATCTTTACGAAATCACGGCAAAGGCGGTTAAAGAGGTAAATCCGCGCTTCACAGTCGGCGGCCCCGCCATTTGCGGCGGCGAAGGCTCGCAGCAGTGGATTTCCGATTTCCTCACCTATGTGCGCGATCACCGTCTGCCCCTTGACTTTGTTACCCGCCATGCATATATGGGACAGACGCCCGAAAGAAACGGACGGTATCTGTATCACACAATGTGCGACGTCAGCTATACCTATAATGAGATGAAGGAAAGCCGCAGAATTATCGATTCCTTCCCCGAATTCCGCGGTATGGATATGCACATTACCGAGTTCAATACTTCCTACAACCCCTTCTGCCCCATCCACGATACAAACTACAACGCGGCTAACATTGCCGGACTTCTGTCCGTGCTGGGCGATGTAGCGCGCTCCTATTCCTATTGGACATTCGGCGATGTATTCGAGGAGATGGGCGTACCCGCGCGTCCCTTTCACGGCGGCTTTGGATTGATTGCAAATGGCCTGATTCCCAAGCCCACTTACTGGACGTTCGTATTTTTCAACAACCTGAAGGGCGATTGCGTATACAAGGACGAAAACGCCGTCATCATGCGGGAGAAAAACGGCTCCTATCAGGGCGTAATCTGGAACATACAAAGCAAACACGAGAATGCGCTTGAAACGGAAATCAATCTGCCTATAACCGGAGAATACGCGCTGGTTACCAAAACAGTGGATGAAGAGTCTGCCAATCCGCTGAAGGTATGGCACGACATGGGCGAAAAGCAGTCGCTCACGCGCGAAGAAACAGAAACCCTGCGCCTGGCCGGTCAGCCGCTTGTACAAAGCCGCCGCGTAAGTTCAACGTTTACGATTCAGGCAAAACCCAACGCCGTGATTCATTTTGCTCTTTCTCCCGTGAAAATGGAAACCGAGAAGGGATATGACTATCACTGGTACGAGAAGGGGTAACGGCTTACGGGGGAGCTTATGCGTGAAGACAGCTTAAGCAAATCAAACGGGCGGTATGTGCATGAGCGCCGGAAGGGCTGGGTTCTTATTCGTTTCTTTCAAAGCGTCA
This sequence comes from Clostridia bacterium, assembly GCA_017396845.1. Taxonomy (GTDB): domain Bacteria; phylum Bacillota; class Clostridia; order Christensenellales; family Aristaeellaceae; genus SFHK01. Next base: position 18,530 of record JAFQKQ010000082.1, on the reverse strand, counting down.
GCAAGAAACAAAACGTATGCGGATCAGTAACCTAACCCCTTCCGTCTCGCTTCGCTAGGCCACCCTTCTCCGCAAGCGGGGAAGGCAAAAGCAATGGGCGAAATTGCGCTGCATTTCATCTGTTTTACCGGCTATACAGAGGTTGCTGCAAAAAAAGAAAACAAAAAAAGAACTCTGCCGGTAAATCGGCAAATTCTTCTTTAAAAGTTTTATGGCAAAAGCCCCGGCGCGTGAGCGCCTTCGATTCATTTCCTGTCTGTTTTATCTTCAAAAAACAAATTCACAATTGACTTACATACCGAAAACGGCGATTGCGCAGTGGGTTTTGCGCAATCGCCGTCATTATCTATTCTCTTTTGATGGATTCTTCCATATCGGTAAGGCTTGCCTCCGCCGTATGCGGTATCGGCTTCCATTCCACCTTCATAAAAAGCGCAATCACCGTAGAAATCAATCCGATCAGATCAAAAAGCGTAAACAGCAGGCAGTAAAATACCTGCCTGTAAAACGGCATTCGCTGCATGCGCCGGCTTTCAAATACAAGCACAGCGAGCACAGTTACCGCGTTTCCAAACCATGAAGACCAAAAACTCAGCATATAGTCAGAAAACAGCTTCCCCGTTCCCGAAAACGCGCCCGTATCCATCCGAATTGCACAGATTGACAGTATAAGCACCGAAATGCGGATAAACAGGCTGATCAGTCCCTGCGGAACCACCGTCCACAGCATGTCGTACGCCACGTGTCCTCTTTTTTTGAATATGCCTAAAAACAGCTTCCCGCCCGACTCCGTAAAGGATTGAAGATGTCCCTTTGCCCAGCGGATTCGCTGGCGAAACACGATCTTCAAATCCACCGGCTGTTCATCGTAAAATTGCGCCATATCGTTATACGCAATATGGTATCCGTTTACCACAGCATCCGCCGAAAACGCACGATCCTCTGTAAAGGATGTATAGTGCCATCCGTCCTTCACAAGCTCCCTTGCAAAAAGAAAGCCCGTTCCCTGAACTCTTGCAGAGAGTCCCAGCACCGATCTTGACCGATGCTCGGTTCGCGCGGTTCTCAGCCAATGAAGCGCATAGGATGCAGAAATCCAGTTGTCCGTAAAGTTCTTCGTGTTCCTGTAAGAGGTAATCACTTTTTCGCCCGCGTCGAAGGCCTCGTTCATGCGGGATATATAATCCCGCTTGAGTATATTATCCGCATCAAATACAAAAAAGCCTTCAAACGCTTCATATCCGTAATCCCTGAAAATCGCATCCACCAGAAATTCGAGCGCGTAGCCCTTGGTTTTCCTTGTATCGTCAAAGCGCTCATAGCATACCGCGCCCTTTTCTCTTGCGCGCTTCGCAGTATCATCCGTGCAGTTATCCGCAGCAACGAATACGGTTACCCGGGACATATCATAATCCTGCGCCCAAATGCTGTCGATCAGCTGACCGATCACCCGCTCTTCGTTTCTCGCCGCGATCAACACGGCGAATTTATGCATGTGCTTGGCCGCCGGGTATTTCTTCGTGGTGATAAATCCCAATACAGCGAGCGCCGTTTTATATATCACAAGAAAGCCCATGATGGCGGAAATTGCCGACAGCACGCTCGCAGCAGCGGAAAACCCGTTCATATTCCATCACCCATTTTCATTCGCCGGTATTTATGCATGCGTAAGTCCCCTTTGCGCCGGTGAAATGCATTCTGACGGCACGGGAAGGGGACTTAATTCGTTCTATGCGCTGAATTCTAAGCGGTGTCAGTTCGCGAAATTATTGAAATAGTTCTGAACCAGCACGATAGGCGTTCCTTTATCGCCGCTTCCGCTGGTAAGGTCGCAAAGAGAACCGATCAAGTCGGTAAGTCTTCTGGGCGTGGTGCCTTCAGACGCCATCTGCCCCTTCAGATCCTTGCTCTTTTCCTGAATGCGGGCCTTGATTGCTTCGGAAAGCGCTTCACCGGAAAGATCGGCAAAATCGTTATCTGCAAGGTACTTAAGCTTCAGCTCATTGGGAAGTCCGATCAGTCCGTCGGTGTAGCCGGCTCCGACTACCGGGTCAGCGAGCTCCCAGATCTTTCCTACCGGATCCTTAAACGCGCCGTCGCCGTATACCATGGCTTCGATCTCAACGCCGGTTCTTTCAAGAATTTCCTTCTTGATATTCTCGGCAACTTCCTGCGCGTTCTTCGGGAACAGCTTCACGGTGTCCTCCGTCGCCTTGTTGGAGCCGAGAAGACCGTAGGCGGCATTGTAGCCGCTGCCGTTTACGGGCTTGGAAAGAATGTCGGTCAGGCAGAGAACCTTTTCGCCGCCCTTTGCATAAATGCGCTTTTTCGAACGCTCGCGGGTGTGAATATCGCAGCAAATCACGTTTTTGGTGTACTTTACAATCGCCTCGGGGTGGTTTGCGAAAATTACTTCTGCCTCCGCGCCCGCTTCCTCAATCAGCGTCTTGTAGTAATCTACGTAATCGACGCCGGTGAAGGGATGCTTTACATAACCAAAGGCTTTGCGGTACTCCTCCAGGCTCAGTACGTCCGTATACGGATTTACGCCGCTTTCATCCAGCGCGTCCGCGTCGAACAAGTGATTTCCCACCTCGTCGGAAGGATAGCTCAGCATAAGCACGATTTTCTTCGCACCCATCGCAATGCCTCTTAAGCAAATCGCAAAGCGGTTACGGCTTAAAATGGGAAATACTACGCCAACGGTTTCTCCGCCGAGCTTTTCACGAACATCCGCCGCAATATCGTCAACCGACGCGTAATTGCCGTCCGCACGGGCGACAACTGCTTCGGTAACGGCGATGACATCCTTCGTCTGAAGAGCAAATCCGTCTTCCTGCGCAGCCGCCAAAACGGAATCGGCCACGATTTTAACGATGTCGTCTCCTTCGCGGATAATGGGCGCTTTAATGCCTCTGGAAATGGTGCCTGCCATACGTAACCCCTCCCGGAATCTTCAATCGGATCCAGAAATACCGGCAAAGCGAATTTCTTCGCCCGAAATGGTCGTTTCCATTTCTTTGCCGACTAAATATTTTATCAACTTGCACTGCGTTTGTCAATCATTTGAAAACGCATTCAGGTTTCTATTTTCATAAGAGTTAATTAAAAAAGTAAATCATTACCGACGCGCTTCCTATAAAAGGGTCAATCGGTTTCCCCGCTGAGCGCCGCCTGAACCGCAGCAGGCCTCGTCGCAGGATCGGGATACAGCATCCACAGCCGCTCCCTCGCATCGGTATTTCGCGGATACTTATCAATCAGAAGTAAAAGCGCGCTTGCTTCTCTTTCTATATCACCCGTATGAGAATAGGCCAGGGCGAGCTTTTGAGCCGCCTCCTCGCTGGTCCTTCGGGATAGCGCCTTGTAATAATACTCAACCGCTCTCGTATAGTTTTCTTCCGCCATGCAGTCATCGCCCAGAAGTATGTATCCGGCCGAACCGCCCACGCCCAGCTGCGCAAATGCGCGCTTTCCGCCCGGCGAGGATACGCCCCAAACGACCACAAAGAGCACCGTTATTCCCAAAAGCGTCATCGCGATGATCGATCGGAGGTATTTTTCTACAAAGGTTTCCTCCTCGTACCTCGAATGACCCTTCCGATAATCGCTTCTTACGGGTTCCCGCTTCGGAACCACCGTCTTTTTCCTTCGCTCTTCGCGTTCTCTTGCTTCCTTTGCGCTTACCGCTTTTCCGGATTTGGTATTCTTTTTATAAGGCTTTGGCTGTCTTTCCGATAGGTTTTTCAGAATCGTTTCCTTACCTTCGGCGACAAAGTTCGCCGTCTTTTTCAGAACCCTTTTTCCCTCGTCTAACAGCCTCTCCCCCGCAGATTTCCGTTTGGGCGGCGCCTTGCGTTTTCCCGAGGGCACGCTTTTCCTGACAACCTCTCCGCTTTTCCTGGCAGTTTCCCCGCTTTTCACACTTTTTGCACTCTGAGCGCTTCGAACGGGCTTTTTTTCGGTTTTTACGTTCCCGCGCTTTTCAGCCTTTTCTGCGGGAACTCTTATTTCCCGTATTCCGCTTTCGCTTTTTAAACCGGAAAAAGCCGCTCTTTCCGTTCTTTTGCCGTCAGAGGTTTTAACCTTTCCATCCTGCGGGCGCTTAACCTTCCTGCTTTCGGCATTCACATCGCTTTCGCGCTTTTCGGGAAGCTTTACAACCGGTTTAACCTTAGGCGCAGCCGCTTTCTTTTCCGGTTCCCTGCTTATCTTCTTTTCGGGAAGCCGCACGGCCTTTTTTTCAGGCTTTACTTCACGGCTTGAAAAAGAAAACTCGTATTCATTGCTTTTGAGCGCCCTTTCGAGCCTTATATCCTTATCCCTGCTTTTACCCGGGCGGATCTCTTCCGTTTTCGTGCGCTCGGTCTTTTTTGTATTTTTTTCTTCACCGGTTTTCTGAGGTTTCTTTGCGTGCGCAGGTTTTCTTTCGCCGTCCAGCGCCCTCAAAAGCTCGATCAGCAAATCGGGTTCGATCAGGCGCATGCCGCATTTTATGCAAAAACGCCTTCCTTCATCCGCACGCTTTCCGCACCTTACACAGTACACGCCCTCACTCCCTTACGCAGAATGCATGTATATATTCTATGCGTTTTTCAGCGTCTCGTAATACGGATCACCGGCAAATTCTCTGTCGCCTTCCACGGTTCCGCCGAGCATTTCAACGGCGTTTCGAATTTCAAGATAATCGAGATAGGAAATCTCCGGAAGACTCAGCGCATCCTTCAGAATATCAACGGCTCTGTCGTCGCCGAGCTTTCCGATAAAGGACGCGTACAGCGCCTTCTTGTCATCGTGCGTAATGAATGCGTCTATGAGCGCTTTATAAATCCTGTCGTCGCCCGGATAGTTGCAAAGTACGTCCAGATACGTTTCCTTCGCCTCATCCGTTACCTCTTCAAACCTTTCAAGAATGGGCATTACGACGGCTTTTCCCATATTGGAAAGCAGCTCTGCGGCTACGTCCGCCAGTTCGTCATCCTCCTCGCGCCTGTCGATCATATCCAGGCACATTTCCATCGGCTTTTCACCCGCGTCCGTCTCCTTCAAAAGGTTCAGGCAGGTGATTCTGGTCTGCGCGGTGTTTTCGCTGTTTCCGGCGGCGTTCATAAGCGCGTTCACCGCGCGGGCGCCCAAGTCAGAGATTCTTTCCAGCAAGGGATCCGGTACAGGAACATCCGCATTCTCGTATTCAATCACCCAGCGCACGAGCTCGGAGGCATTATTGTATTTCGTAAAATACATCGCGGGCGTTTCTCCCATCAGAAATGCCGCGGGGGAATTCAGCCAGCGCATGTACACCTCCGGCATCGCATCCTCCATCTGCTCGATATTCTTAAACTTCTTCTGATTCATCTGCATCCATTTTTCCGAATATGCAGCAAAATTGGCGTCAAAATCCAGAATCTCGTACATTTGCCGTTACTCCCCCGTCTTCCGTTTATTCGTTTTCAAAATTGGAATGGAATACATTTCTGATCGCGCCTGCGATATAGGCAGTCTGCCTCGGCGGGCACGCATAGAACTTGGATACCGCCATTACGTCGCCTTCCATGCCGCGCATTTCCATATAGAACAGCGCAAGCGCCGCACTTCCCGTTTCTATACGCCGCACGGGATCGCCCGACTCGCCTCTCGCCTCTTTGAAGGTGCGCCAGATGAGCGCGATATCCGCCGTCGGGTACTCTCCGAAATTTTCCTTGATATATTCTGCGGCAAGGCGGATCATCTGCCTTTCGCTCACCGTGATATCCGCCATCAGCTCCTCCTCGGACGGCATACCCGCCTGAGAATACGCGCTGTCAAGCGCATTGCCTTCCTGAATATTCGACATTTTTATCAGGTACATGGCGTACAGCCTGAGTTTTACCGATACATCCGGCCGCTCGGCATAAATTCTGAGCATATTTCTCGTTTTGGGAATATTGATGCTTGCCAGTATCGCAAGGGCGAGGCGCGTGATTCTGGAATCCTTCTGATACAGTTCCCATTCGAGAATCTTACGGAATTCTTCTTCTTCATCCCACGCGCTTTTCAGGGCATTTTCACCCTTCAGCATTACATCGGTCAAAGCCTTTACGCGTCTGGCCGCTTCAAATACAGGTATGGCGTATGCATACGTCATAGGAATCGGCGGCATTTTTCCATCATCCATCGCTCGAAGGTAGTAATCCGCCACAGGATCATACGGATCCAGCCTCTGAATTCTGCGCCAGCCGGTGATGATCTCCTCTTTGCCCATCGAAAGGTTGTATCTTACAACCGACAGCATGTGCAAAAGCTGCTTATCATACGGCGTATCCTTCAAAAGGCGGTTAATCGCTTCCTCCGCTTCCTCATAGCGTTTATCGTCCATAAACATGAGGGCGCGAAGGTGCATTTCCTGCTCCGGATCGGGATGCGCGACGGCTTCATCAATCAGCGCCTTCGCCTTCTCGTTATCGCCCGCTTCTTCATAAACCTGAGAAAGCAGCCACAGCGCCCTTGCGGTGAGTCCGCCTTTTTCCGATTTTCTTTTCAGACACTTATCCGCTTCCCGAACCGCCGCTTCCCTTTCGTTTATGGTAAGCAGCGAATGAGCGTACAGCGCGCGTACCTCGTCTGAATACTCCTTGATTTCAAGGGATTTCTTAAAAAGCCTTGCGCCTTCGGCGTTATTTCCGCCGTTCATCTGGTCACACGCTTTTGCGGCAAGGCGCATCGCCCGAAACAGCTTTCGATTGGCGGGGCGGTCGATCCGGCGGGCGATGGAAATCTCATCCATCAGCCTTTTGGCCTCCGCTTTGCGTCCCTCCGTGCCGGAAAACTCCACATATGCGCCGAGCGCACGCTCCGCGCGGGAAATCTCGCCCTGCTTGTATAAATTTACCGCCATCCCATACAGGCAGTTTTTATCGCTTCCGTCCTCCAGCAGTATCTCCGTAAACGTTCGGCTTGCCTGCTCGAACAGCCCCATCTCGGAGTATATCTCCGCAAGATCGAGCTTATATCGCACATTTTCCGGTTCCTGCTCGCAAGCCTTGCGCATCAGCTCCATAGCATCCGCATTCAAGCCTTCGCGCCTGTTTTTCAGCGCCTTCTCATGCAGATAGCTGGCGTTTCTTTGAAACGATACCACCTTGGGATCAAATTTCGTCATCGAATCCTCCGAATTTACAAAATTCCCGCCGATCAGACGCCGCCCTTGGCCTGGCGAAGAAGCGCTTCCAGCTCCGCCTCCGTAAAGCGCCTGCGCGTGTTGCAGAAATGGCAGTCCACTTCCGCGCCGTGCTGCTCGTCGATCATTTCCCTAAGCTCCTTTTCGCCCAGGGAAATCAGCGCGCGCTCCACGCGCTCTCTTGAGCAGTCGCATTTGTACTGTATGGTTTGTCTGGAAAGCACCTCCGGCTCCAGATGCGAAAGCAGCTGGAACAGCGCTCCGTCCAGATGGTCGGTCTGTATGGTTTTGGAAATATCCATAAACATTCCGGCGCTTAATTCAATGGACTTAATGGCGACGTCACTTGCGCCGGGCATCATCTGTATCACAAGGCCGCCGGCGGCTTCAACGGTATCGCCGACCAATACGCCCAGAGACACCAGAGACGGCGTCTGCTCAGAGGAGGTGAAATACATAGCGAAGTCCTCGCCGATTTCGCCGGACATCAATTCGACCTGCCCCACATAGGGATCGCGCATATGCATATCCTTGATGACGGTGAGAAGGCCGTTTCTGCCCACCGCCGCGCCTACATCCAGCTTTTCGCCGCGTCTGGGCGGGTCGACCTCGGGATGCGCCGCAAAGCCCTTCACGCTTCCGTCGTTTTTGGCAACCGCGAGCAAAAGCCCCAAAGGACCGCCGCCGTCGATTCGGCAGGTAACGGATTCGTCGGCACCCTTTAACATGCAGCCCAGAACGCTGGCCGCCGTGAGCGTGCGGCCAAGCGCTGCCGTTGCGGTTCTTGAAAGATGGTGAATTTGTCTGGCCTTCTCCACCATATGCGTGCTTTCCACCAAAAACGCTCTCGCCTGTCCGCCGAGCAGCGATATTCTCATTAATCCATCCATGTTGATGATCCCGTTGTCCGCCATGTTTTCTACCCTTTCATTATGCCTTCGGCTTTTTTGCCGTTATATACATTCTCTTGCCGCCCGGGCCGCCGCTCTCGCCTTCATCGCCCCCGTAAACGGTGATGTCCCGAAAGCCCGCTTCCTCAAGCCATTCTGTAATCTCACTCTTCAGATGCGCCCTCTGCACATGTGTCTCTTCAAATTTTCGGTATCTTCCGTCCGCCTCGCGCACAAAAAACGCAAGATGCATATTGATTTTTCTGTCGGTCTCGGAAAACTCGTTCATCCAAAGATAGGTTGCATCCTCTCTGTCTTCTCCGTACAGATAGGTTTTTCCCATCGAACAAAGCTTATCCAAATTGGAAATATCAAACGCCAGCGCGCCGCCCGGCTTGATTGCTGAAAACGCGCTTGCAAAAAACTGCTTTACGCTCTTTTCATCCGTCAGATAGTTTACCCCGTCGCATGCAGCGATCACGGCATCCACAGGGCGCGGAAGCTGAAGCTTTCTCATATCCTGCTTCACAAACCTGATTTTTACGCCCCATGCGCGCGCTTTGTCCGAGGCCACGCGAAGCATGTCCTCGGACAGATCAATACCGATCACCTTTTTGCCGGCCTTTGAAAGCCTTACGGCGATAGAACCGGTGCCGCAGCCGCAGTCGCATATGTCCGTACCCTCCGACTGCGCCCTTTTCAGTATCGAAAGATACCACTCCGTCCATTCGTCGTAGTTAAAGTCCGAAGCAAAATGATCGTATATATCGGCTAAATGCGCATATGTCATTTGGATTTACGCTCCCAGAAGCGGTCTTCCTTCAATACAACTTCTTCCTGCTTGTCGTCCTCATCATCGTCGTCTTCCTCTGCTTCGCGAAGGCCCTTATTGACCTCTGCGCCCTCAATGCGGGGGTTCAGGAAGCGGTCAAAGAGGCTGTTTGCATAGGAAGCATACAGGAAGCCGGTCAGAGAGAAGCCGATCAGGCCGTAGAAGAGCACGATAAAGATCATGGAGAACTGAATTGGCAGGCAAAGGCCGATGACGGCGGGAACGAGCGAACCGATCAGAATCAGAATGGAGTACGGAAGACGCGCGATAACCATAATGGCGCTGTTTCTGATCAGCTGCCTGATTTTCATATCATAAGTGACCATCATCGGGAATATGATCTCATTCATCATCCACCAGATGACAAGCAGCATTACCATCAGCATCTGCGGAATGACGAAGAACCAGCCGCTTTTGGCCGCCATATCGCCGTAGGTGATATATGCAATGTAGAATATATATATGGAAAGACCGTTGAGAAGACCAATCACAAGACCCTGCTTCCAGTTGCTCTTGATGGTCGCCTTGTAATCCGACCACATGAAGGAATGCTCGTCTCTTGCCCAGTTGCGAAGAACATACATCTGACCCGTGGAACCGATACCGGCCAGCGCGATCAAGGGAATCATCACAAGCAAAATGAGGCTCAGCTGGCTTTTCAGATTGCTGCTGACAAATTCATTGTAATAGTTATATGCTTTCACATATTCGGTGCCGAGAAGCTCAATATCTTTCTCCGTCGCCTTGGAAAGCTCTTCGTTTACGGCGATCTGAGCCTCCAGCTCTTCCTTTTGTACGGTGAGCTCTTCAACCGTAAGCGGACGCTGAGTAGCCTCTCCGCCCTCTACAATCGGCGCTTCCTCGACCATGATAACCTTGCCTTCGTTGATATTTTTGATATTATCAACAACGTCGTCAAGTTTGGACTGCAAAAGCACGATCTGCTCAGGCGCATTCACCGTGGCTTCATACTGCGTCTTCAGATCCTGATACTCGTGATATGCATTTTCCATCGCTTCTCCGCCAAACATATACGCCTCGTCAGAGGAATACAGAATCAGCGTCTGCGAAGACAGGAACGTCCAAATGAGCAGCGGGATCAGAAACAGCACATGCAGAAAGTTCAGTCCCACCATTGAAGACAGGCGTACGCGCAGCGTGGTAAAGAACAGCTGCTTTCTGGTGGTCGGCATCTGTTCAACAGTATAATCGCCCTTGCCTGCTTTTCCGTAAAAATACGAGTTCATAAGTCCGCTCATATGGAATTCCCTCCAAACGACATTTTCACAACCGTAATCTCATCGGCTGCACAGTTGTACAATTTTAATTATAACACGAACGAAAGCATTTGGCAATCATCCCTATGTTATACGCGCCGCATCATTGCGCCATTTTTTCGACAATTTTCTTCAGAAATACTATACCGGCTTTAAAATTTACATTATTCTCCTGTAATGAAAAAGGCGGCTCGGAAGCTTTCCAAACCGCCATTGAGCGCTTCAGGCGTTCTCAATCGAATACCTCATATATGTTTCTCCCCCGAATAGCTTTTTCCACTGAAATACGCCGTCCTCATACGTCATATAGCTGTGCTCGCTTCCGTTTTTCGGTATGGAAACGGAGCCGGGGTTCATGTAGATAAAGCCTTCGCACATTTCGCACTTGGGTATGTGCGTATGCCCTGCAAGCAGAATATCGCCTTTCATTAAGGGCGGCGGCGTAGTTTGAGAATAGTTGTGCCCGTGGGTTGCGTAGATCATCCTGTTTTTTACGGGAATCACGGCGTAATCTGCCATTACCGGAAACGAGAGCACCATCTGATCCACCTCGGCTTCGCAGTTTCCGCGAACGCAGAAAAGACGCTCTTTCATACCGTTTAATATCTCAATTACGCGCTTTGGCTGATAGCCGCAGGGCAGATCATTTCTCGGACCGTGATAGAGAAGATCGCCCAGAAGCAGAACTCTGTCGGGCTTCTCCTCTTCGATTCTCTTTACAAGCTCCTCCGTATATTTTTCCGAGCCATGAATATCGGATGCAATTACTATCTTCATTTCATTTACGTCCTTTAATATATTGATGAATAAGTTCAAGGCATGCGCTGTTCGTATCTTCCGCCAAGTGGCTTTGAAGCCTTATACAAACCCTCGCATCCTCTTTCCCGCAAACGATGCACGTCCTGCTTTCCTTTCCGAAATCCGTTCTTGAAAGTTCGTAAAAAGCCGCGTCCGTCACATCCGCATCGATCAGACTTCCAAAGCGCGTATCTTCAAACGCAATTGAAAGGCGCTTAGCTTTTGAAGCGTCGTCGCAGATATACATGCAGTACGGCCCGTCGGCGTTTTTACCGCTTAATACCCTTAAAGGAAAGCACCGGTTCGCGTTCATATGCGAAATGAAATCCGCTTGAATGCTTTCAAAGAATGCACATGCTTCTTCCGTCATTCGAACGCTGCGCGGCATTCGAAGCGTAACAGAGATAACCGGCATACGATGCTTGCCAATCAGCGCCTGTTTCTGATTCCAGCGCTCTTCCCTTGCGTCAAGCGCCATTTGAATTTCGCTTTTCATTTCACGCACCGAATTTTATCGATAATGCTTCCGTCTCTATATTCCACTTCCGCAGCAATTCTTTCTCCCAATTCGATATCGTCCGGCTTCCCCGTGATTTTTTCCGCCATTTCCTTCAGCTCCCCGATGTCGTACACCGGAAGGCACGCGTCTGTCAAGCGCTTTCTAAGCGCTTCCCTCGCGGGATTTACCGCAATTCCGCGCTGCGTTACGAGTACGTCCACCGTGTTTCCCGGAGTCGATACGCAGAGCGCGCGATCTACAATGATCGGAAGACGCGCTCTGAAAAGCGGGGCTACAATAATGGAAAGCTTCGCGCCCGCCGCAGTATCGCTGTGTCCGCCGGAGCCGCCCATGATATAGCCGTTTGAATCCGTGTGTACGTTTACGTTGAAATCCGTATCGATCTGGGTAGCTCCCAAAATGACGGCGTCCAGATGATCTACGCATGCGCTAATGACGCCGGGACTTGCATAGCGGCTTGCGGACACTTCGATATGATCCGGGTTGGTTTTCAGCGATTCAACCGCCTTCAAGTCAAAGCACTGAACATCCATGAGCTTTTTAAAGTAGCCCTCCCGCAGCATGTCCACCATATATCCGGTAATGCCGCCAAGCCCGAAGGATCCGGACACGTTTTTCCGCTTCATGATCGGCTTTAAATACTTGGTAACGGCAAGCGATGCGCCGCCCGCGCCGGTCTGGAAGGAAAAACCGTCCGCAAGATATCCGGAATGTTCAATAACCCTCGCCGCAGTTTCGGCAATTTTAAGCCCTACAGGGTCTCTTGTAATCTGCGTGGTTCCCGACACAATTCCAGCCGCGTCGCCGATCTTATCGACCACAACCACATAGTCTACGTCCGTTTCTTCGATAGACGCAGGAGACAGCGGATACTCTGCGAGATAATCGGTAACTACAATGGTCGTTTTTGCATATTTTGCATCCGCGCACGCATAACCGAGCGATCCGCAGGCCGAAGGACCATATATACCGTTTGCATTTCCGGATGCGTCCGCGCAGGGGGCCGCGACAAATGCGATATCGATTTTCACTCTTCCCTTTTCAATCGCGTCGGGACGGCCGCCATGGCTTCTGAAGCGCACGGGTCTGTCGAGAATGCCCTCCGAAATCGCCTTCCCTACCTTTGCGCCCATGTAGTTGGTTTCAATGCCCGTGACAACGCCGTTTCTGATGTGCTCAATGATCGGTTGGTGCACGTCGAACACAGACGACGCCTGCACCGTAAGATCCTTAATCCCCATCTTTGCCGCCTCGTCAAGCACCATGTTCATCACATAATCGCCGTTTCTCAAATGATGGTGAAAGGAAATCGTCATGCCGTTTTGAATGCCCGCCTTTTTCATCGCCGCGCCAAGCGATTCTGCACGTTTATTCATTCGTCATCGCCTCCAAGTCCGAGCGCCAGCATATCCTCGATCACGCGCTTTGCGCGGTCGACCACCGGCTTATCGATCATTTTGCCTCTGAGCGACACAGCGCCCTTTCCGAGGCGCTTTCCCTCTTCAATCGCTTCCAGAACTTCCTTCGCGTATTGTATCTCCGCTTTAGACGGGCTGAAGGCTGCATTGATGGCGGTTATGTGCCTGGGCGATATGGCGGCCTTTCCGGTAAAGCCCATCTCCCTTGCAAGACTCGCATCCTTTTCAAGCCCTTCTTCATCGTTTACATCGGTAAACGGCGTATCATACGCATCAATGGCGGCAGCTCGGGCGGCGTTTAAAATGCGTCCGCGTGCGTAAAGGATTTCGTCTCCCTGCTTGCTTCTCACCGCGTGAAGATCGGCGGAGTAGTCCTCCGCACCCAAAAACAGCGCCTTTACCCTTTTATCCGCTTTTGCGATTGCAAACGCATTTTCAATGCCCTCCGCCGTTTCGATGAGCGGAATAATAGAAATTTTTCCGTTTTCAAGACCGCATTCCGCTTCAAGCAGATCAAGCTTTTCAGAAAGCGCCTTGATATACTCCGCCGAATCCACCTTCGTCGGCATAATGTAATCGGGCGAAAGCGGCACGACGGCCTGTAAATCGTCGTCAAAAAATGGCGTTCCTATGGGATTTATTCGGATGACCAGCTTTCCATTTTGGTAATCAAGCGCCCGTACCGCGTTTCTTACAAGAATTCTCGCCGCGTCCTTCTGATCGGGCGACACGGCGTCTTCAAGATCCAGAATCATCGCGTCCGCGCCGTGAACATCGGCGTTTAAAAGCATGCCCGGATTATTTCCGGGGATAAACAGCATACTTCTCATATTCAGTCCTCCTTAAGCGCGCGAAGAATCGCCGTTTCGCATCTCGCCTTCAGCGTGCATTCCACCGCGCCCTTATCCCTAACAAGCACGTGCGCATCTTCGATTTCGTACTGACTCAGCACTTCCATGACCGCACGCTCGATTTGTTTTCCAAACTGACGAGCAACGACGGAATCCACGAAAATCTCCAATTCTCCGTCGCCCGGCTCAATCATAATCATCGCGTCGTTTGATTCCATCGTTCCGGCAGCTGCGGCTTTCTTAATTTCCATTCTCCCTGAGCCTCCCGATTATCATTTTGCCATCCTCCGTTTCCAAATACCGTTTCGAGGAATCCGGAACCAGATGATCTATACTTTTGTTTTCACTCAAAAGCTTTCGAACGCGCGATGCGCTCACGGCTTCGCCCGCTGTTTCAAGCCTCTTGATTTCGCGGACCTCAATTCCCTCCGGCAAAAGGATTTCCTTCATCTTTTCGTTGTACGCCTTCGTAGCCAAGTCAAAGGGCTCTTCGCCCACAAATCTTACCCGAATATCAAGCGCCGGACAAATGTATTTTTGAAACACCTTTATATCCAGTCCCGCCTGCCATGCGCTTTTTTCCCCGGCTTCCTTGATAAAATACGAGGGAAATGTGACGCTTGAAAGGATATACTCGCTGCCCGGATGAACAATCACATTCCGAAGGTCGCTTACACCCTCTTTTACCATCCGGTATCTCGCTTTGAACGGAAAAACGCTTCTATTCTCCTTCACCATAAACACATGCACTCTGTCCGCATTTTTTGAAGCTTCTTGGATCAGATGTCTGTGACCAAGCGTAAAAGGATTTGCATTCATTACAATCGCGGCGTTCTTCCCGTCGGCTTTATAGGCGGAAAGCTTATTTGCGTAATCCGAAATCTTCAAAAATCCCCATTCCATCAGCGATACGCCCCGGAACGATGCGATATGCGAAAAGCCGAGCGGCGAAAAGGAAGCGGTCTTATCATTTGCAGTAAACAGGAACAGCTTTTTCTTTCCGCGCATCATGGCGTCCTCCAGTATTCCGGAAACAGCCATCGAAGACAGCCCCTGATTCTGATATCCGCCCCTTACGGCGACATATTTCACTACGTCACCGTCAATGGACGCAGTCGCGCATATCTCTTCCCCATCCCTTGCAATAATGCATCTTTCGGGATCGCCTTCATACGTAAGCTCCGCTTCCGCAAGGAGCCTTAGCCATTTTTCCTTTACAGCGCCCGTCAGCCATTCCAGGCGAATTCCGCCCTGTTCCATCTGAGCGCCTCCCTTCATCAATACCTTATTATACCTTTTTTTCACAATTGCATCAAGGGGGCAAAATACGGTTGACGGGCGGAAGGAAGCCCTTTATAATAAAAATCAGAAACACTGACAGGAGAGACATGCATGAATATATCGCATTACAGATTGATTTACGCCGCTTATTTCGCGCCGCGCGGCGTGGTGCGAATGGCGGATCTCGGAAGCCAGATTGCTCAGCGCCACTTGAATCCCTTTGACAAGCTGATCGGCGTGGTCGGCGAAGCCGGTTCCGGAAAGAGCATGATCGTAAAGGGCATGTTCCCCGGGCTTGAAATGACCAACGATGACAACGGCGTAAACGTTCGTCCGCTGCCGCTTCTGGATATCGAGGAAGAGTCCATATTCTATTCACCCCACACCTATCATGTAGATATACGCTTTGAAATGGCGTTCACGCAGATTTTTGCGCTCGCGCAGGCGATTATGGCGGCTGTCAACAAGGGAAAGCGCGTAGTCGTAGAGCATTTTGAGCTTGTCCGCCCGTATCTAAGCAGAAATGCCGACCTGTTGATCGGCGTAGGCGAGGAAATCATCGTAACCAGGCCCAATATTTTCGGCCCCGAGCCGCAGGAGCTTGCGGACACCGTATTCAAGTCCATCAAGTACCGCAAGATGGCTCACACGGCGGAGGATCTTACGGAAAGACAGCTGTTTGAAAAATACCGCGATAAATATGTTCACGGCGACGTTCACCGCGGCTTTATCCTCCATTTCCCCGAAAAGCCGGATCTGGACATCCAGAAAATCGAGCAGTATGTGAAAACCCGAATCGCCGATAACATCCCCGTATCCTTCAAGGATGAAACGCACATCATGTTCGGCGAAAAAGTACACTTCTGCACAGGTCCCAGAACACATGTCAAAAACACCGGCGAAATCGAAGGCTTCCGCCTCCTGCCCGACTATTTTTACGACCCGATCACGCAATCCTACATGCTGGTGGGAAGAGTGGGCGTAGAAAACGACAAGCCGCTGGATTATTCGCGACTGAATACATTTGAGCTGTAGGAATTACTCTAACAGTATGAGTGCAAAGGAATGAACTTACATGGGCTCGATTCATGAAATGCTGAAAAATATTCCCATTCCCCGCATGGTTCCTGTCAGGCAGGTGTTTGACGCAAGTCATATTCATGATGTGCCTTCCGCAGTAAAGGCGGAAATGGCGCGGAAAGAAGTACGGGAAAAAATACAGCCCGGCAAAACCTATGCAATCACAGCGGGAAGCCGGGGAATAAACAATCTTTCCGGTATCATACGCGAAGTAGTCTCCGCCATTAAAGAACTCGGCGGAAAGCCGTTCGTCATTCCCGCTATGGGCAGCCACGGCGGTTCAACCGCGCAGGGTCAGCTCGACGTCATCCGCGAATACGGCGTAACGGAGGAATTTGTAGGCTGCCCCGTCATCGCCACAATGGAAGTAACCAAAATCGGCGAGCTTGATGACGGAAGATCCATCCTCATCAACCGTTTGGCCGCCGAAGCCGACGGCATCGTTTCACTCAACCGAATCAAAGCGCATACCGCCTTTCGCGGAAGATACGAAAGCGGCGTTATGAAGATGCTGACCATAGGACTCGGCTGTCAGGCGGGCGCGGAAGTCTGTCATAGACAAGGCATTATGCATCTGGGCCCGAATGTGGAAAAATTCGCTTTCGGCATTCTTAAAAATGCCAATGTCGCGCTCGGCGTAGGCATCATAGAAAACGCCTACGATCAAACGGCAATGATCCGCGTAATGACGGGCGAAGAAATTCCCGATACCGAGCCTGAGCTTTTAAAGATTGCCAAATCAAAAATGTCAAAAATCAAGCTTGACCATACGGACGTTTTGATCGTCGACAAAATCGGCAAGGACATCAGCGGCGAAGGCATGGATCCGAACGTATCGGGCAGATGGATTGTGCCAAACGTAAAAGGCGGAATCGACGCCGCAAGAATCGGCATACTCGATATCACCGACGAAACGCTTGGCAATTTCGTAGGCCTCGGCATGGCGGATACCTGCTCGAAAAGAGTTGTGGAACGAATCAGCCGGGAAAACACCTACCCCAACTCTCTCACCAGCACAGTAACGGAGCTATGCAAGATTCCCATGTACTTTGACACTCAAAAAGAAACCATACAAGCGACCATCAAAATGACCCCGGCAAAATCTCCGAATGAAATCACCATGATCAGAATTTTGAATACGCTTGCCATGGATACGATATGGGTATCGGAAAATCTGCTTGAAGAGGTTAAGAAGCACGAAGATATGATTATACTCGGCAAGCCCGAGGAATTGGTATTTGACGCAAACGGAGATTTGATATAGGAATCACAGTCATCATCTGATATCGAAAAAACTCTTGCAAAAGGGCGATGCCCGTAAAACAGCTTTAGTTCCAATAGGCTGTCTGTCAGAACTTTGCATATATGATAACCATCTGATATAATAAGCTTGCAAGAATAGAATGGACATCTTGTCCGGAAGACATAAGGTCGCGCTTCCATACACCGTTTCGTACAGTGCGTTAAGCGCGCTGCTTGCCTCCCCCTTTGGGAGAGGCGCCCGAGCGAAGCGAGGACGGAGAGGGTTCACATGCCCCCTCCAAACGATAACAACCAACCGGAAAATGCCCGGCAGCTCCGCAATGAAACAACTCCCCATGAGCGCAGGCTCCGGAATCTCTTTCTCTGAAAATATCCTGTGAAAATTTATAAGCAGCGGATCATTGGCAGATTTATCATGGACCTTTACTGTGCCTCAGCAGCGCCGGTTATCGAAGCTGATGGTCCCGGCATTATGAATTTCAGGGCATGACAAAAACGCGGAGCGTTCCGCGTTTTTGTCATCTCCGGATTTAGCGGTTTTACGGTTTTCCAACCGGGATATCGACAGGAATTTTCGCAGCGAGTGCGAACAAATTGACATTGATATTTAAATCGGCTGTAAGACCATCTCAGTCACCTGCGGTGACAGCTCTCCCAAAGGGAGAGCCAAGGGCGTTTGCAGCTGCACAAGAGATTCCCAAAGGGAACGCCAAGGGTGGTTGCAGCTGCAAAAAGGAAAACTCCCTCCGGCGCTTTTAGCGCCGGAGGGAGTTTCATTGTTTAAATATTACCGTTGTCAGCCCAGCCTGTGTTTTCTCCTGCACCGGATTCGGTAATGATATCCTCTACCTTGAAGCTTACAATCTCAATTTCGGGAAGTTCGAATTTCTTCATAACGCTCCTCCTTTCTTCCTTTTTTATCCGCTGTTTTAACCCCACGGAGTTTCATTATCGCCGACAGCAGGGCCATCGCTTGAAGTTGTGATAACATCTTCAATGTCGAAATACTGAACGAGCATTTCCGGCTCTTCAAATCTCTTCATTTTGCGCCATCCTTTCTTCAATCACTTAATGGAAGTACGCATATGCCGCATCCGAAACCTTCATCAGTGCTACAGCGATTTCAAGTTCATTATTGCGCGCCACATAGCTTTCGAGGCTGTC
>JAFQKQ010000009.1 GCA_017396845.1 Clostridia bacterium | reverse complement strand
CGCAAAGTCGCTGGGTTTTGACAGAGCCTGCTTAAACAGCTTAGACGGCGTATCCGACCGCGATTTCTGCGTAGAGCTCGCAAGCGCCATCGCGCTTGTCATGACCCATCTTTCCCGCTTCAGCGAGGAAATCATCCTCTGGTGCTCCTGGGAATTCCGCTTTGTGGAGCTGGACGACGCCTATTCCACCGGCTCCAGCATCATGCCCCAGAAGAAAAACCCGGATATCGCAGAACTCACGCGCGGAAAAGCCGGCCGCACAACCGGCAATCTTGTCACCCTTCTTACCATGCTCAAGGGTCTGCCCCTTGCCTACAATAAGGACATGCAGGAAGACAAGGAAGCCATCTTCGACTCCTTTGACACCGTCATCATGGCGCTTACCGTCTTCTCCCCGATGCTTGAAACCATGCGCGTGAACACTGAAAACATGCGCTTAGCCGCCGCCAAGGGCTTTATCAACGCCACCGACTGCGCCGATTATCTGGTCGGAAAAGGCCTTCCCTTCAGAAGCGCCTATAAAGCCGTGGGCGCAATGGTTGCCAAATGCATCGAAAAGGGTAAAACTCTCGAAACCGCAACCCTTGAAGAATACAGGGAATTCTCCGATCTTTTCGATACCGACGTCTACGAGGCCATTAACCTCGAAGCCTGCGTAAAAAGGCGCGCATGCCTCGGCGCAACCGCCCCCGAGCAGGTAGAAAAGCAAATCGCTTTTGTAAAAGAAGCCCTCAAATAAGCATCAAAGTCCGCCCGAACGGCGGACTTTTTGCATGAATATCCTTTGGGGCTTTTATGCCCACATCAGACGCCGCTTGCGTTATTTCCATTCTTATGATACTATATTCATACAAGCGACATCAAAAAAGGATGTGATTGTATGAGAAAGTATATCATCGGCCTTTCCGTCATTTCCATATTCATATTTGCTATCGCCTGGGGCGTAATGGGGCTAAAGCTTCTGGACGGGGATTATGACATCACCGTCTGTGCATATATTGGCGTTATTTCGCTGATTCTGTTTTTTGTCTCTTTCCTTTATCTCAAATTCACACGCCGCTGCTCACATTGCGGCAAGATCATTCAATCAGGCGGAACATACTGCCCGCATTGCGGCAACAAGATTGAAGAATAAATACAGCGTTTTCAAACAGGTGTCCTATGAACAAATGCATATCGCCTCACGCGAATAACGTCTATCCAATCCGTCACTACAGAATTTACCACTTTAATATGCATCCTAAAAGCAGTCGACGAGGCTTAATATGAGAAAACTATTATTGGTTACCGGCGATCTGGCAGCCGGAAAATCCACCTTTGCAAACATATTGTCCGATCGGTATCATGCAAATGTTTTCATCAAAGATACCATAAAAGAAGTGTTGGGAAATACCATCGGCTTTGCAAACAGGGAAGAAAACAAAAAGTTATCTACTGCGACCATAGAACTGATGGTATTCCTTTTTTCAGAATTCATGAAATTGGACAGAGATCTTATTTTAGAAGCCAATTTTCATACTGCCGAATTACAGAGGCTTCACCAGATGGCCTCCGCCAATCATTATCAAGTGCTAACACTGGTTCTCCAAGGAGATGTCGAAATTCTTCATAAACGGTATATAAATCGAATACAGAACGAAAACAGACATCCCGTACACTTAAGTACAACATTAGATGTTTTCGACGATTTTCAAAAATGCACGAACTATTTAAGAAGTGCAGAGATTCCGAGTTCCGCGCTACATATTTGCGCAAACGATTTTGCCTATCAGACCGATTCTGCGATATTATCAAAAATCGATCAATTCATGATTGATTCCTGAGCAATGGTTCAGCAGACTAATCAAAGGTACGCAAGTATTTCAATCACCATACGATTTCGTTTACGGAGGAACCTGTATGATCGGTGCATTCATCTTAATCGTTTTCGTCGGCATCCTTTTTCTATATCTCGGCTTTCTGATCTGGAAAAAGGAGAAAATCACGCTGCTTCACGATTACCACTATAAGTATGTCTCAGATGAAGACAAGCCTGCGTTCTGCGCCCTCTGCGGCATCGGCGTAATTTGTATCGGTATCGGAAGCTTTCTATCGGGGCTGCTGATCGCAATCACCGAATCTTCATGGAGCTTTCTGGCTTTCGCAGCCGGGTTTATAATCGGCATATCGCTTTTAATCCATGCGGGCAGGAGATATAATTCGAAGTAGCGCAACGTGTT
>JAFQKQ010000081.1 GCA_017396845.1 Clostridia bacterium | reverse complement strand
GGATTGATCCTGTCCGAAGGTTTTGCCGTTCAAATCGGATATATGCAGTATCCGATAGCCTTCAAAATCATCCGGAAGACCCGTTACCACGATGGAGTGCGATTCATAACTTACCGAACGATCATTCATGGCAAGTATAATCAGAATTAAAGCCGCCATGATGATCGATACAAAACCGGCAAATGTGATCTTTCTTCCGAACAGGCGGTATTCGCGCGTGGAAGCGCGTTCATCGGTTCGCGTGGTATACCGGTTAACGGCGAGTACGATGGAGCGAATGCCTCTAAAAAGCGATATGAAAAATGATTTTTTCGCCCGCTTATTCTTTTTTTTCTTCTTTTTACTGCTTGTCGCCATTTTTGCTTGATACTCCTTTGAAATATACGCAAATTCTATTATAAAGCGATTTGGCGAAAACGGCAAGATGTGTTATAATAAAAAACAGAAGAACATTTAAAAAAGGCGGGTCAAATGCGTGGCAAAGGCAAAGACGGTATACATATGCTCCGAGTGCGGGCATGAGGCTATGAAGTGGCTTGGCAAATGTCCGGACTGCGGAAGCTGGAACACGCTTCAGGAGGAGACGAGAGCGCCGGCTGCGGAAGAGAAAAAGGTAAAGCGCGCGCCGGGCGTCGGCGCCGAAGCGCTTCCGATCGGCGAGGTTCCCGACGAAGCGACCGAAAGAATGCCTTCGGGTATATTTGAACTGGACAGAGTGCTCGGCGGCGGCGTGGTAGAGGGCAGTATGGTGCTGGTTGGAGGCGATCCGGGTATCGGAAAGAGCACGCTGCTTACGCAGATGTCGGCAAACGTTTCCAGGCGCGGCGACAGGGTGCTGTATGTTTCGGGCGAAGAATCCATGCGGCAGATCAAGCTGCGGGCAAACCGCTTGGGCGCAAACGAATCCGGCTTTTATGTGCTCGCGGAGAATGATGTTTCCATCATCGAGGAAAGAATGAGAAGCGTTTCTCCGGCAGTGATGGTGGTCGATTCCATTCAGACGATGTACAGAACCGATATATCCTCCGCGCCCGGCAGTGTTTCGCAGGTGAGGGAATGCACCGCGCATCTGATGCGCCTTGCCAAAACCAGCGGCTGCGCGATGTTTCTGGTAGGCCATGTCACCAAGGAAGGCGCAATCGCAGGACCCAGAGTGCTTGAGCATATGGTGGATGCGGTATTGTATTTTGAAGGCGACAGGAGCAGCCAGTACAGAATTCTCCGCGCGGTGAAGAATCGATTCGGCTCTGTAAACGAGCTTGGCATGTTTGAAATGACGAGCGAGGGCATGAAGGAGGTTCCCAATGCCTCCGAAACGCTTTTGTCCGAGCGCGCGCACGACGCCAGCGGGTGCGTGGTTCTGTGCGCGATGGAAGGTACGCGTCCGATCATGACGGATGTTCAGGCGCTGGTTGCCCCGACAATATTCGGAAATCCCAGAAGAATGTCCAGCGGCGTGGACGTAAGCAGGCTGTTTCTGCTGTTGGCGGTACTGGAAAAGCGCGCATCGCTTCCCGTTTATAATCAGGATGTGTATATCAACATCGCCGGCGGCATGACGCTTACGGAACCCGCCGCCGATCTTGCCATATGCGCCGCCGTCGCTTCGTCGTCAAGGAATCTTCTGCTGGGCGCTGATTGGGCGCTGATGG
Organism: Clostridia bacterium; assembly: GCA_017396845.1. Classification (GTDB taxonomy): domain Bacteria; phylum Bacillota; class Clostridia; order Christensenellales; family Aristaeellaceae; genus SFHK01. The sequence goes on along the minus strand of JAFQKQ010000081.1, from coordinate 5,628 downwards.
GCGAAGTGGGTCTTGCCGGAGAGCTTCGTGCGGTGCCGCACGCCGAGAGAAGACTTCAGGAATGCATGCGCCTGGGATTTTCAAATATAATACTTCCCAAAAGCAACTTAAAGGGCATCAGAATACCGGAGGGAATGAACGCTATCGGCGCGGAAACGCTGTTTGATGCATTAAAATTTCTTGGGATTTACAATGCAAGGGGAAGTAAGGCATAATATTTCCTTTTGACGCAGAAAATATCTCCGCTTGAATCAATAAAGCGGAGGTGTTTTTTTATGAGCTTGCGAATGCGTCTTTGTCTTACGGGTCTTGCGATTCTGCTCGCGCTTTCGGCGTGCATGAAAACAGACGTAAAAAAGGAAGAAATCAGGAAACCGGAAATTCCGGAGGCGCTTGAGCTAAATGAAGACGGTGTGCCCGTGCTCCAGGTATACGATATCATGGCGGAAAAAAGCGAAGAAATGGACATCGAAAAATATGTTGAAGGCGTATTGGCGGGAGAAATGAACAACGAATGGCCCCCTGAGGCGCTGAAGGCGCAGGCGGTGCTTGCAAGGACGTTTGTTCTCAAATTTATCGATACGAAATCCTCCATGTACGACGGTGCGGACATATCTACGGATATCTCGGAAGCGCAGGCGTATGCTGAGGGGCTGATCAATGAGAATATTGTTTCGGCTGTGCAGGAAACGCGCGGAGAGGTGGTAAGCTATGACGGGGAGCTTATACAGGCGTGGTTCCACGCGCATGCGGGCGGTGTGACGGAGACGGCGGACGTAGGGCTTGAATACAAAGAGAATCCGCCGTATATCAAAAGCGTAGAAAGCCCGGATTCCACGAAAGCGCCGGAAAACGTAAAAAACTGGACGGCGACGTTTACACGGAAGGAAATTCAAGAGGCGTGCAAAGAACTCGGCATAGATACGGGTGAAATCACGAGCGTTGAAATCGGAAAAAAGGGTGAATCGGGAAGATGTGTAAATCTGGTGATAAACGGAAAGACGGTGTCCGCCGCGAGCCTCAGAATTCGTTTGGGATCGGAAAAAATAAAATCCACGCTTCTTAACGATGTGAGAATCGATGAAGAAGGCGTGGTCTTTACGGGCTCCGGCTACGGTCACGGCGTAGGCATGTCGCAATGGGGCGCATACGCCATGGCGGAAAGCGGAAAAACGTATGATGAAATTATCAAAAGCTATTTTTCGGACGTCGACATTGTAAAGGTCTGGTCGTGAAGAATTCGGGATATGATTTTTTCATAGATGGGCAGCATGCTTTTTTCGGAAACAAATTCCGAAAGTCGGTCGATTTCCAGCCAGCTGACGTTTGAATTTTCGTCGGCTTTTATCGAAAGCGTTTCCTCTTCGCTGCATTCGAGCGCGTAGGTCATATTGAAATGAAGATGCGCGCTTACGAATTTCCCGCGCTTGATATGGGGATTTACGTGCAGGATTTCGATGGAAAAGGGCTCGGACGAGATCGGCTTTACGCATGAAATTCCGGTTTCCTCCATCGCTTCCCGAACGGCGACCATGAGCATGTCGTTTTCGCCGTCCGCGTGTCCGCCCGTCCACGCCCAGGATCGGTAGATATTGTGATACGCCATCAGAACCTTGGTTCTTTCGGCGTTTACAATCATGGAGGAAGCCGTCATGTGCATAAGTTCGCTCTCGCGCGTAAGAATAGCTTCGGGCGCTTCAAGCGCGTGCTTCAGCATCAGGCGCCGATCGACCGTCTCCGGTTCGTTTTGGGGAATATAATTTTTCAGCTGATCCAAGTAAAACATAGCATTCGTCTCCTGTATTCGATGGAAGGGGGTTGCGCAGGAATGTTCCTTCCTGCGTAACCCCTTTTTGCATGCCGGTATCTATTTGCAAAAGCAAGGGCGTGGGGGATATACCGGCATGGAGGGTCTTTGCGGTGTCTGGCATTTTTTGCGCTTTACCGCGAACAGGCAGCTGCCTTCGCAGTCATAGCCCTGAAAGCGCACGATGAATTCATCGCCGATATCAAAGCAACTGCATGCCGCGGGCGGATTGTCCGGGCATCCGGCCCACCAGGGCGGAGGATATAGCGGCTTTGAGTTTAACATAGCGTCTCTCCAATCGCGCAGAAATATCGTTTTTGTGCGCATGGCATACTATGTTTGAAACTTCAAAATGGTCAGCCGCTTTGATGATTATACACATTTTCGGAGTATTGCGCAACGATTTAATCGCGTATCCCTTTACAAATCCGCATTTGCGCGTTACAATACGCTTATCAAGCATACGAAAGGGTAAAAAAGTGAGCAAGGGTAAAAAGAAATTTGATATAAAAACCATCGTCAAGTACATCTCCGATCATCCGAACGCCGTCATGATTACGCTTCTTGTAATCTGCCCGCCGGTCGGTTTGTACCTGATGTGGAAAAAGGGATGCTATTGGGCGAAATGGATCAAGTCGCTGGTTTCCGCCGGTATGGCGGCTGTGTTTCTTGCGGTTATGATTCTGCTTCCGAATCCGCCGAATCCGGTGCCGGAGGGCGGCGTTGAGATTCACGCAAGAACCGAGAACAAGAAGGCGTTTGCCCCCTTTAAACCGGACGGAGTACCCGATACGGCGCAGATTTTGAAAAGCGCGCATGAAACATCGTCGCTCATATCGGAGCCTACGCCTACGCCCGATCCGATGCGCGTATACTGCAACGATAACGGGTTGTATTACCACTATAAGGAGTGCCGTTACGTATACGATACCACGCCGCGCGTCACCCTTGCCCAGGCAATCGCCGCCGGAAAATCGGCATGCCCGGACTGCAAGCCGCCAACGGAGGTTTCGTATTGAGAAAAGGTATCGTGCTGACAACAATCTGAAAATTCATTTGTTTGAACAAATTTTCTTTCAAAAAGTATTGACAAATCGGTTCTTTCCGGCTATAATGTTACATGTTGCGTATGACTGGGTGTAGCGCAGCTTGGTAGCGTGCTTGAATGGGGTTCAAGAGGCCGGAGGTTCGAATCCTCTCACCCAGACCATAAAAGGACTGAAACTTTGATACAAGGTTTCAGTCCTTTTCTTTATATTCTTGCAGAATCCTAATGCAAAACGGCAAATGCACCCGGGAACATGAATTATTCATGCCCGCTGCCTTCGCCGCTTTCTCCCGGAGTTAACGGATCCGAAAAGACACATATAAAAAATGCACCCACTTTCTTCGGTGGGTGCATAACAAAACGATTGCTCAGCTTCCGTTTTAATCATAGGGATTTCGTTTCTTATTTAATGTGCGGCACAGTCACAGCAGCGCCTCCGTTCTGGGCTGAGATATGTGCGCAAATGCCTGCACCGGTAATATTTGCGGCCATCTCCACATTGATCCAGGGCTCGCGTTCTTCCACGATGCTACGCACGAATTCATGTACCAGATGGGGATGGGAACCATGGTGGCCGCCGCCGGAGCCCTTCTTCAGGGTATTCTGGGGATTGAGCGGATCAAATTCATCACCAACCGTATATCTCTGGATGGATTCAGGTAGTCGCTGGTAGGGATTGGGCAAATCATGGATAATTTCTGTCAGGCTCTTCAATCCGCGCAGCCCCTTCAAGTCCTCAAACACCAGCTTGGAAAGGTAGGGCGCATCCCCGTCGCGATGGCCCCATTCAAAGCACATCTTGGTACCATAGGCAAACAATCCCTCCTGATAGGGGCGGGCGCATTCAAACAGGCTGCGGGTTGCTTCGCCGCGCATACCGTTTTCAAATTCCAGCATAGCTGTTTCCACCGGGAAGGTATTGCCATACTGGGCATGCATAGAGGGATCCATTTTTCCTGATCCGAAGCCATTTACCTTGCATACCCTGGACCCGGACAGCACCACCATGGGACCAATGGCGTGGGTACCATACCACATGGGCGGAAGTCCGTTCCAATAGCTTGGCCAGCCGCGCATATCCTGGTAATGGCTGCCGCGCAAAAACTGAATATCGCCGAATTCACCCGATGCGATCAGATCCTGCAGATAGAAGAACTGATAGGTATACAGGGTGGTTTCCATCATCATGTAATTCTTGCCGGATCTGCGGCGCGCATCGGCGATGCGATACATATCTTCAATAGAGGTTGCCATAGGAACCGTACAGGCGCAGTGCTTGCCTGAATTCAGTACGGCAACAGTCTGATCCGCATGCAACGGAATGGGCGTCACTAGATGTACAGCGTCGATTTCAGGATCGCGCAGTATTTCCTCAAAGCTACGGTAATAGCCGTGTGCTGCGCCACGTTCCAAAAATGCCTTGCACAGATCCTCATTCAGATCGAATACCTTAATGCACTCTACATCGGGATGATCCCTGTAGATTTCCACAAATGCTCCGCCAAAACTCAAACCCACCAGCGCAACCTTCAGCTTTCTTTCCAACATGTAACTCTTTCCTTTCCACAGCCGTATATTGCGTTTTATGTTTTTATTGTACATCAGCCGCCAATGTGGTACAATGTGTTTATAGGCAGTAAAAATGTGTATTTAAGTAAGAGGTGCAACCGTGCTGAAATGCTCCCTTTCCTCGGAAGATAAGCGCAGGGTATCTGTCTGCAATTATAACCACCACCATATGTCAATTCATCCAGATCGAACCATGGCTGAACACGACCTGATTTACATGGTCTCTGGGGAGTGGGAAATATGGCAAGATGATATTCCCTACCTTCTTCGTGAGGGTGACATTCTCTTTTTAAGCGCAGGACATCATCATTACGGTGTGAAACCATGCTCAGAGGATGTGCGTACAATTTATGTGCATTTATGCGCCCTTGAAGGTGATCGTTGTCAGAATGACCTTTCTGTCTCAGAAAATGAGTTTTTATTTCCAATGCATTTCCACATACCCTCCGTCAGTCCGCTACCTCTGCTTTTGAAGCAGATGGTTTCTGCATATTGGCAGCAGAACATCTATGCCTCCGAACAGGCATCCGCTTATCTTTCGCTGGCGCTGTGCGAAATGTCCAGTCTCGCTTCGGAGAATGCAGGATTGGTCAGTCATGAGGTTCTGGTCAGCCGTCTGCTGCAGACCATAGAATCAACTCCCGATCGTTTCTTTTCGGTGGAGGAGATGTGTAAACTGATAAATGTCAGCCGCAAAACGCTGCATAATTATTTTATGGAAGTAACTGGTCTTTCCCCGCATGCCTATCAACTGGATTGTAAACTGAATTGCGCAAAAAAGTTGTTAGAAGAGAAACCAGAAATACCACTTGGCGATTTGGGAGGCCTGCTCGGCTTCTGTGATGAATACCACTTTTCCAAAATGTTTAAGCTCAAATTTTCCATTTCTCCCCGCAAATATGCAAAATACATTACTGCTCTCGGCGGAGAGCAGCTCAATCCTAATGAATATCATGAGGTTTAATGCGTATGAAAAACTCATTCAAAAAATTTTATATATGAGCAGTTATTAGCCAGAATTAGCGGCAAGTTTCTTATTTCAAAACGAAAGCTCGGTGTTGCATGAAGTGTACCCCATGTCAAGGACAATTTTAGGGGTGCAAGTGCAAAAGCTGGAGAAACCGTGATATAATATTATTGCTTTACCGGCAGGGAGGATAGGGCAACGCTGAGGAGCGACCCGAGCGTTCTGCTGGGTTTGCGG